>NZ_JAAHBQ010000006.1 GCF_020144665.1 Oscillatoria salina IIICB1
ACGGATATTACAAGCATGACGTAGCTTGTGAGCAGTGAAAAGTTTAATATTCTCTCTCATCCACCCAGCGTACATATTTCCGGTTCTGTATCCTGCTCTAGTTCTTTCTTGTGGATTTTTGTAGTCTGGTAAAACCTCAGTAAGCGGTTGGTTAACTAAGTCGAAAGTCTCAAACCAATTTTTACCTTTAGGCATGAATGGTAGTGCTAAACGTTTACCTGTTTTACCTTTCTCAATTACTAGGATTTTCTCGGTGTTGTTCGGGTCGTTAATAGCAGGAATGATTTTGTCGTTACCTTGATACTCAATAGCCTCTTTTGGGTCATTTTCTCCGTCATCATCTATCACGATAAATTCACCGTTTTTGATAACAACTGGATTATCCCAATTCATGATAAAGAATGCCTCGTGTACTCTTAATCCGTAAATGGCGAGTATTCCATAAAGACGGAGCGACTTCATGTTTCGTATTGCGTTGATTTTCCTGTAAGCTTCAATTACACATTTTTGCTTTGCTTCTTTCCAGACATTCTCAATCTCTTTATCATCTGGCAGATAACTATTGCGTTTTTGAGTAACAATACTTTCAGACTCTTTTTCTATCCACGCTAAGTATTTATTTGGTAGTTCCAAGATAGCTGAATTTCGCTTTATTGCTAGCAGATGTCTTAATTTTATCCCTCCCTGAAGTTTGCTGTCTGATAGCCACTGAGACAAGGCTTTAAGAGTGAATTCATTGCCATTATTTTGCCAACTTTCAAAGCGAGAAAAATTCTGGTAATAAACCGCACCTGGATTTTTATTTTTCTTTTTACGTCCTTCCCAGTCGTTGTTAATTACTTCCCAGGCGTCATGAAATGTCACTTTGTCTTTTACCGACTGTACTGCTGGAGATTGTTGACGCTGCTTCGGTTTACGTCCGATTAACTCGTCTTTCCATTCATCGGTGTATGTGCCACTGGTTAAGGCTTGGGTAATCTTAGTTGCTACTGTCTCAGCTTCTACCAGATGGCGCGTGTTGATTGGGGTATTAGCACCTCCCCAGTTATTCCGGACAGATTGGCGTTTAGCTTTACCGTTACTGCCTAGCAGGGTAGGGTGACTAAACTGAATCTCTAGGCTACCTTTCTTGATGCAGATAGCGGCTGTGCTACCATACTCACCCGCTTTTTTAATGCGCTCGTTAGCTTCGGTCACTAGGTGTGGAATGTTGTAACTACCGTCTTTCCAGGCTTCTGAGGGCTTAACTGTATCACTCATCTGTCACTCATCCTTTATGTGCTTTTTTATGTAACTTTGATGAGTAATAGTTTAACACGAATAACTTTAAAACTTTCTTTGATACACAACTTATCAGCGATCGCCTACCCGCATTTTTCAGTATCTCCTCTACCAGAGTGCCACAGTAGATACCACTCTGCTGCATTGAGTAAAACAGAAATTTTCGGCAATAGCGATTAACATTTGAAAGAAATAAGTGCAGAATTAGGAGTTGGAAAAATAGTGAGTCCAGAAACTCTGGTTCAAGATAACGTTGCCGAAAACATCTCTAACACAGAAACCGAAGCAGCTACAACTGATTTCGATCGCGAACAGTTTGATGCTAACGTGATGCACACCTACGGACGTTTTCCGATCGCGATCGCGCGAGGGGAAGGTTGTCGCGTCTGGGATACAGATGGAAAAGAGTATCTTGATTTTGTTGCGGGAATTGCTACTTGTACTCTCGGTCACGCGCATCCTGCTTTAATTGAAGCGGTGACTGAGCAAATTAAGAAGGTACATCACGTTTCTAATCTTTATTACATCCCCAAACAAGGTCAACTGGCAAAATGGTTGGTAGAACATTCTGGTTGCGATCGCGTGTTTTTCTGCAATTCTGGTGCGGAAGCGAATGAAGCGGCGATTAAATTAGCTCGTAAGTACGCTCATACGGTGTTAGATATTGCTGAACCTGTGATTTTAACGGCTAAGTCTAGCTTTCATGGACGGACTTTAGCGACGATTACTGCTACCGGACAGCCGAAATATCAAAAGGGTTTTGAGCCTTTGGTAGACGGATTCGAGTATATTCCTTATAACGATATCACCGCAGCAGAAGACGCGATCGGGGATTTGGATGAAGGTAATCGTCGGGTAGCGGCGATTTTAATCGAACCTTTACAAGGTGAAGGTGGTGTACGTCCTGGAGATTTAGAATATTTCCTGCGTTTGCGGAAAGTTTGCGATGAAACGGGTATTCTGCTGATTTTCGACGAAGTACAAACAGGTATGGGTCGTACTGGGAAGTATTGGGGACACGAAAACCTGGGTGTAGAAGCAGATATTTTTACTTCTGCGAAAGGTTTAGGCGGCGGAATTCCCATTGGCGCAATGATGTGTAAGAAATTCTGCGATGTCTTCGAGCCTGGGAACCATGCTAGCACATTTGGCGGTAATCCCTTCGCTTGTGCTGCGGCGATCGCTGTTGCTGAAACTCTCGAAAAAGAGAATCTACTGCATAATGTCGTCGAAAAAGGCGAACAGTTGCGTAAAAATCTCCGCGCGATCGCTCTTAACTATCCCGATCTTTTCGTTGATGTACGCGGTTGGGGTTTAATCGATGGTATGGAACTTAATCGTGATGTCGAACTTACTTCGATCGATATTGTTAAAGCCGCAATGGAAGAAGGTTTGTTAATCGCTCCTGCTGGACCTAAAGTCTTACGCTTTGTACCACCTTTAATTGTCTCAAGTGACGAAGTAGAACAAGCTTCTGAAACTTTGTCCAAGGTGATTCAAGCACTAGTTTAGCTTTACGCACTCAATAAGGCGAGCATTCTTTGAGTTTTTGTTGGAGAATGCTCGCTATTTTTACAGTTTTGGGAGAGATTATCGTCCTAATTGTACTCGCAGCGATCGCCTTTTTAGCTACTGTTACCCGGATTAATTAATACTAGCGACAACTTCTCCAGTTTCGCTGGTATCATAACCACCGAGAGCAATTAACTGAGAATGTAAGCGTCGGTGTCCTAAAATATTGAGTAACTGCTGGACTGGTTTTTCTGGCAAATAATCTTGCAAAATTGCTAAATCGTATCGCGACTTTTTTAAGGGAACAAAATCTAAGCCAAAAGCTGTGGCTAAAGCTTTGGTACTCACTCCCGCATCAATATTTTCATTTTTTACTGCATGAGCAACTTCTCGATGACTGCGAACAATATGAGAGAAACCTTGTATAGCATCGAAGGGGATTTTTGCTTTATTCAATAAATATTCTAAAAGTTGACGACTACCAGAGCCAATTTCGCGATTAACAATAGTAATATCTGGGTCAGATAACTGAGCGATAGTAGTCAAATTTTGCGGATTTCCTGGTTTAACTAGTAAACCTTCCTCCCAAATACCTAAATTAATCAGAACTGTAGGGCGATCGCCTAATACTTCTTTGACAAAACTGGTATTATAAGAATCAGTTTCGGGATCGTATAAATGCACGCCGGCAATATGTACTTCTCCCCGACGCAAACGGTGTAAGGCTTCCATACTGTTAGCAAAACTCCAATACACCCGTAAGTCAGGATACCAATGTTCGGCAACTTTTGCCCAAAGTGAAAGCACTGGAGTGCAACCAGCGATCGCTACTGTCCGATTTAAGTTTTCTGGTGCTGTCCAAAGTTTAACCTGAATTGGAGAATCTTCGCTTTCACACCAACCTTCACCATCGGCGGGAATCATCTCGGTGCGAAATGCGTCCTCTCCTAAAAGTGGATGAGCAATCAGTTTTCCCCCTACTTCCACTAAAGCAAGTCGGAAAGGGTAAGCAACCGGAACTGCTTGATTGGGTAGCGCTTCCAAGCTAAGATTTTCATTTTCTAACCAAAATAAATCTTCCACTCGACATCCTAATGCTTTCGCTAAACGCAAAGCAACTGTAGCTGAGGGAGCATATTGTCCCGACTCCACACCGCTAATTGCTTGACGAGAAACGCCAGCAATTTGCGCTAAATCTTGTTGACTCAAGCCTAAGCGACTGCGGATTTGTTTGATATTATTGCGTAATTCACTCTCATTCTTCATGGAAAATTGGCGCTTTCTTCGTCAAACTAGAAGGATTATCTACTTTTCCATCATAATTAACCGCAGTGGCTCTAATTGAATATACCAAGGAAAAGGTCGAGCTTTGATTTCCGTCCATTTTTCTTTATATACTTCGGCTTGCAGATGATATTCCTGAGAGTCGTAGGGTGGTTGATGTAGTTTCAGAAATAAAGTAACTCGGTGCTGAGTTTCGCTGGTAAAAACAAGCCAGCAAGGAAAAACATTTTCTTGGCTTGATTCTAAACTAAAAGTCAAATGATGAGCGCGAATTCCTACACAACTTAGTTGTTCGGGAATGGGTTCGACAACGCGCAAGTTACAGCCCCAATCAAGTGCTTTGATTCGTTGAGAGTCGATTTTTTGAGCGTGGGAAAAGTTTTTACATTCTGTCACCTGGGCAACTTTAAATGTTGGCGGTCGTTCAAAGATTTCTTGTTTCGATCCAGTCGCAATTACTTTTCCTTGGTCAAGAATTAATAAGTTATGGCAAAGACGATAAGCTTCTTCGAGTTTGTGGGTGATAAATAAGGTGACTCCTGGATAATTAGCCAGAGTTTCATTTAGTAGTTGTTCGATTTGACTGCGAAGATAAGTATCTAATGCGGAAAGAGGTTCATCTAAAAGTAATGCTTCTGGTTCGATTGCTAAAGCCCTCGCTAAGGCTACTCGCTGTTGTTGTCCGCCTGAAATTTGCTGTGGGTAGCGTTGTTCTAAACCCTGTAATTGCATCATTTTCAGGTATTTATTAACTCTTTGGCTGCGTTCTCGTGGCGGTAAATTTTGTAAACCGAAGGCGATATTTTGGGCGATAGTAAGATGGGGAAAAAGGGCGTAATTCTGGAAAACAAAACCAATTCTACGCTTACGACTGGGAAGATTGATTTTTCGTTGGGAATCAAATAAAATTCGTCCATTTAAAACAATTCGACCTTGATTTGGAGTTTCCAAACCAGCTAAACAACGTAAGGTCATGCTTTTTCCAGAACCGGATGCACCTAAAAGTCCTAAAGGTTTTTGAGCGCTAGTAAAGCTAACATTGAGTTGAAAGTTAGGTATGTTTTTTTGGAGATTGACTAAGAGTTCTGCTGGTTTTTGGGGAAGGGGCGATCGCGCGAATTTGCTAATCTGATTTTGGTTCGATATCTGAAAATCTTGAAACTGACCGAAAATTAGCAAATTGAGTAAACTTTTGCTAAAGGTACTTGATTTAAGCTGAGTAGTCTGCTTAGTATCTTGACGCTCGGACCAATAATTAATTGCCGCGATCGCACTTAAGGAAATTGCTACCATTACTAGTACCCAATTGAAAGCTTGACCCATTTTCCCTGCTTCTGCGGCAAAAAAAATAGCGATCGGTATAGTCTGAGTTTTGCCAGGAATACTACCTGCTACCATTAAGGTTGCCCCAAATTCACCTAATGCTCTCGCAAAGGCTAAAATAGTCCCAGCAACTACTCCTGACCCAGCTAAAGGTAGTAAAATTAACCAAAACAGTTTCCATTCAGAAACTCCCAAAGTACGAGCGCAATTAATTAAATCATCATCAACTTGTTCAAAAGCACCTCGCACCGTTTTATACATCAAAGGAAAAGCAACTACAGTCGCCGCAATTACTGCGGCTGACCAAGTAAAAATAATATTAATTCCTTGTTGCTGCAAAAGTTTTCCTACCGGACTATTTCTCCCTAATAATAACAGCAGAAAAAACCCTATTACTGTTGGTGGCAACACTAAAGGTAAGGTGAAAATTCCATCAATAATTTCTTTTCCTTTTCCTTGATAGTTTACCATCCATCTTGCGGCAGTAATCCCTAAAAAAAAGGCAAAAATTGTCGCTACTAACGAAGTTTTTAGGGAAATCCATAAAGGAGATAAATCTATTTCTGTCATCAGTTATCAGTTATCAGTTATCAGGGAACAGTTATCAGTTATCAGGGAACAGTTATCAGGGAACAGTTATCAGGGAACAGTTATCAGGGAACAGTTATCAGGGAACAGTTATCAGGGAATAGTTATCAGTTATCAGTTATCAGTTATCAGTTTACTACTCACTTTTTCCAAGTATTCCTTGTCTCCAATCTCTACTGGTAACTGATAATTAACTGGTAACTAAAAACCAAAATTACTAATTCCTTTTAAACCCGTACTCCTCAAATTTAGCTTGGGCTTTTTCGCTCAAAAGAAAGGCGACAAATTCCTTAGCTGCTTCTGTATTTTGAGTATTTTTAATTACCGCTACTGGATAAATAATTGGTTTGTGAGTATCTGCGGATGCAGTAGCAATTACCTTAACTTTGTCTGAAACTTTCGCATCTGTTCCATAAACAATTCCCGCATCAACGTTACCTGTTTCGACATAAGAAAGAACTTGACGCACGTCTTTAGCAAACACAGTTTTGCTTTGAATTTCGTCGTAAATATTCAGCGAAGTTAAAACTTCTTTACCATATTGTCCGGCGGGGACGCTTTCGGGTTCTCCTAAAGAAAATCGCTCTACTTTACTACTAGATAAATCTTGAAAATCAGTAATATCTAGCGAATTGTTAAGAGCAACAATTAAAACCACTTCGTTTTTGAGGAGATTTTGACGAGTTCCTTCTAGTAATAAACCTTTAGCTTCTAAAGCATTCATTTGCTTTTCTGCCGCCGAAATAAAGACATCTACAGGCGCTCCTTGTTCGATTTGTTGTTGTAAGGAACCAGAACTACCAAAGTTGTAATTAATTATCGTATTGGGATGTTCCTGTTGATACATTTCTCCTACTGCTTTCATGGCATCTTGCATACTAGCTGCTGCTGAAACTGTCAGTTCTGATGGTTCTAATTGTGCATTTGAAGTCTCGGAGATAGCGTCTGGGCTGATTTGGTTACAACCGACTGCGATTAAAAAGGTCAGGATAAAACAAGTCAGCAAGCTAAGTACCCTTCTTCTGTTCATGAAATTTTCTCGCTCCTGTTCGACATCTACGAGGAAGGCTGAAACGCTTTTGCCAGAATACTAGCATAATGCAAAAATCATGGCAAACAGTAGCAAACTATACTGTTTGGGATAGCTAGACTGCAAACTTGCCCAATTCGATGTCAGATTAGTGAACTAACTCAGCCCTTATGGTATGAGGCTTCCTATCGGCGATCGCCTAACTAATATAATCTTCTCAGTTGCCAAAAGGGGAGCATTTTGGCAACTGAGAAAAAATTACACTGCGACTTTTTCGACTTGTTTAACTTTCTGCTCAGAGGGTTGTGCGGGTAAAGTAAGATTCTGGTTGAGGGTTGGAGAGGGGGAAGTTGGAGCTTGTTCCAAAACTTTGACTTCGAGATTAACCGATACCAAATAAGAGCCGGGGATCTTGTCTACCTCATCAGCAATGAGAGTCGCCAAATCTGGGCGTTGTCCGGTGATGGGATCGCGCAAGCTCTGGCGATCCCACTCATATTCGGCATGGGGATTAATACTGAGGACGTAATGCTTAATCATGGGTAAGTTTGCCGATCGATATTCTGACTTTTATTTTAGTACAATTGTATTATTATTACCATTACTATCTTGATTTGGGGACAAATGTTTACTTAAGGAATCGTTAAACCAAATTTCTGTTTGAGGGAGAGAAAGAGGAATCCCAGCCTCATCAAAAGCAATCTTAATGCGACGGCGGAACTCACGCGACACATCCCACTGTTTGAGAGGTACAGTCATAATCCAAACGCGAACGATCGCGCCGCGATCGGAAAAATTATCCACACCCAAAACTTGTGGCGGATCTAAAATTTGCTTTTTCCAATCTTCTTCCTGAGCCATTTTTTCGGCAGTGGAACGAACAATTGCAATACAGCGATCGATATCAGCATGATAAGGAACGGGAATATTCAAATCTGCTCGCGACCAACCATTAGAAAGATTAGCCACAATTTTGACTTCACTATTGGGAATCGTGATTAATCTGCCTTCTGCATCGCGTAACTGAGTAATGCGAAGATTGAGATTTTCGACCAAACCACCATAATCGCCTACACCAATCACGTCACCAACAGCATACTGATCTTCGAGGATGATAAAAAAGCCGTTGAGTGCATCTTTAATCAAGTTTTGCGAAGCAAAAGACACGGCGACGCCAACGAGTCCCGCACCAGCCAACAAAGGACCGATATCGACTCCGATCGCTGCTAGTGCAACTAAAGATGCTACCGTTACCCAGCTAATTGCGACGACACTTTTAGCCACGCCAGAAATTGTCGATACCCGCAACTGCACGCGCCGATCTGCTTCTGGTGTCAACAAGTGATTGTCAGCGAGGGCAGAAGTAAACTTGTCTATTAAAGCAAAACTGAGTCGAATGATGACATAAGTTCCTAATCCAATAACGCCGAGACGCATGGGAACTTGCAAAGCGGTGATGACTAAAGTTTGTACCACCCTGGTATAGGGAAATAGCCCCAAAATGTAGAGACTTCCGCCAGCTAAAACACTTCCTTCGCCTAACTGTAGTAAGCGATGCTGAACTTCTTTGAGGTTAAACTGCTGTCTGAGAGTTAGCTGAGTGGAGATCGATTCGTTCGTTTCTGCATTTGTAGATTCGATCTCCTCTTTTGACTGTTTCGATCTTCTTTCCCAACGAGTTACCGCCAAAGTAACTAAGAGCATAGCGGCACCAGTCCCCGCAGCGATCGCGCCGTGGCGCATCAAGTATCTCGGTTGTCGCTCTTGCTTGGCTTGGATTAGCCCTTGTCTTAACTCTTCGGTAATTTGATCTGCTCTGGTGTCAACGTTAACTCCCGTTAGCCTTGCATCGAGATCGGTAACGCTCATTAAACGAATCGGTTCGCGATCGCCAACTTGCACGTAAATATCCGGGATCGCTTCATCTGACTCTCGCTCAGTCGTAATTTCTAACTCTTCAGCCTGATTTCTGAGATAACTGCGAGTAATCGCATCCAAACGATCTTGAATATCCGCAACTCGTCCAGGTAAATCTGACTCCTGAGTCGCAATTCTAAACAAACAGCGACCGTCAAGCCAAATACACTCGGCATCTAGTTCCTGAGTTGAGGACTCGGAGGATAAGCCGGGAGTAGGTAGATTGAAGTTGGGGACAATCGGCAACTGAGCTTTCACGGGGGATATGACTGCTCCAGTTATGAAAACCGAATTAGTTAAGATACCAAAAGCTAAGGCGCGAAATTTCAACATATTGCTTTGTCTTTGAGATTCACTGCTCGTTTACTGAGTATATATGCTCAAAAATATGTAGCGTTGATTAATCGTGCGCTCGAAAGAGATTTCTAGCAAGAGTATATCTTACTTAAGATTAATGCCATGTTTGGCGATCGCTATTTTCTCAATAATTGTTGACATGACTTGCCAAATATTCAAATATATGGTAAAGAAATTGAACGACAACAGGGAAAAATCTGGGCGATCGAAATACTGACTCTGGAGAGAAAGATCGATTACCCTAGGGAAGATGACATAAAAATAACTCAACAGATAAAGTACATGACTGCAACTGCGACAACACCTAAACATGAAGTAAAAGATATTTCCCTGGCTAGCCAAGGAAAACAGCGAATTGAATGGGCTGGACGAGAAATGCCCGTTTTGCGCTTAATTCAGGAACGCTTCAGCAAAGAAAAGCCTTTAGCCGGAATTCGTTTAGTTGCTTGCTGCCACGTTACCACAGAAACAGCCCATTTAGCGATCGCGCTGAAAAATGGCGGTGCTGATGCTTTATTAATCGCCAGTAACCCTCTTTCGACTCAAGATGACGTTGCTGCAAGTCTCGTTGCTGACTACGGCATCCCTGTCTTTGCTTGGAAGGGAGAAGACAACCCAACTTACCACCGTCACGTCCAAATCGCCCTCGACCACAAACCCAACATTATTATCGACGATGGTGGCGATGTGACTGCAACCTTAATCAAAGAACGCCAAAATCAAATTAGCGACATTATCGGTACTACCGAAGAAACAACCACCGGGATTATTCGTCTCCGCGCAATGTTCAATGACGGAGTATTAACCTTCCCCGCAATGAATGTCAACGATGCCGATACGAAACACTTCTTCGATAATCGCTATGGTACAGGTCAGTCTACCTTAGATGGCATTATTCGCGCTACCAACGTCCTCTTAGCAGGTAAAAATGTTGTCGTTGCTGGTTACGGTTGGTGCGGTAAAGGCGTAGCTATGCGCGCGCGGGGTTTAGGTGCAAACGTAATTGTCACGGAAATTGACCCCACCAAAGCTATTGAAGCAGTTATGGACGGCTTCCGCGTCATGCCCATGAGCGAAGCTGCACCTTTAGGAGATTTATTTGTCACTGTCACTGGTAACAAGCACGTTATTCGTGAGGAACATTTTGCGGTGATGAAAGACGGTGCAATGGTAGCAAACTCCGGTCACTTCGATATCGAAATTGACCTCAAAGCACTGAAAGCAAAAACGAAAGAAGTTCGTCAAGTACGCAACTTTACTCAACAATACCGTTTAGAAACTGGCAAATCAGTAATTGTTTTAGGCGAAGGACGTTTAATAAATCTGGCGGCTGCGGAAGGACATCCTAGCGCAGTAATGGACATGAGTTTTGCTAACCAAGCAATGGCTTGCGAATATTTAGTTAAAAACCAAGGCAAACTCGAACCTGGGATTCATTCTATTCCCGAAGAAGTAGACAAAGAAATTGCCCGCTTGAAGTTACACGCAATGGGCATTAAAATCGATTCTTTAACAGCCGAACAAGAAAAATATATCAATTCTTGGACAATGGGTACTGAGTAAAGGCAATTGAGGATTGGGGATTACCAGTTATCAGTGGGTAGTTGGTAGTAGGTAGTTGGTGTTAATCTCCTCTTCCCCCAATTACCAATCCCCAATCTTTAAAGTTAAAAGCTAAATTGGGCGCGAAGGTTGCCGACATAAATTGTCCCGTTATCGCCAAAGTTGTTAGGATTACCAATAATGTAGAAGGCGGGGACTAGGGCGAGATTATTGGTAACTGGGTAGAAGTAAGTTGCTTCCACCTCAAACTGAGTAGCACCATCACCACCACCAGAAATCAGAAACTTGCGTCCGTCAACGACATCGAAGGGAATGACAAACGAGAGAGTTCCTAACGCACCTTCCTTGACTAAATCGGGAAAAGCAAGCCCAAATTGAAATGATTGGGCATTAATTTCGCCGTCATCTCGTCCCGATGTGAGCGGAAAAATATTCGTACTACCGTAACTGTAGCGTCCAAAGATGCCGAAACGCCTAGTAAGGCGCCAGTCGAAGTTAAAAGCAAAAGTGTCGGCAGTTGCATCTCCAACCGGACCGCCAAAACTGTCGTCAGCAAAACCATAAATTGGTTCGGCGATCGCTCCTCCAATTAAACCGTTACTTGCTTCAATATTCGAGCGATTGTAGATAAACCGTAAAGTAGCATTGTCACTCGGTTCGTAGTCTAATTGAACTGTAGTCGTATTCGTCCCGCCAAACAAACCTTGAGTTGGATCGCTAGCAGTGTTAAACGGAGGACTAGGCAAAAATTCGGTATTTTCACCTAAATAACCGACTCTTAGCGTCAAGTTATCAGTCACATTCCAAATCGCTACTGCACCTGCACCTCGGTCAATAGAATTCAATTGAGTGCTACCACTGGAGTTGAAACTACTAGCACCAGTCAGAAAAAACGTAAAAGCATTATTATCAAAATAGCGATACCAGTTTACTCGCGCTCCAACTACAAACCGTAAGCGATCGCCCACCGGAAAATCATAAAATATTTCTCGCAAAATTATATCATTATTTACGGCGGGAGCGCCTCTTTGGTCGGTAAAAGGAGTTCCAAAAGTATTAAAAAGTCCCGCCGAAACAAATTGATTTGCTGGAGAGTTACCATTCCCCGCAGCGAGTTGCACGACTAAATTATCTCTGCCGGAAAAAGAGGTATTCAAAGTTAAAAAGATGTAGTCGCTAAGAGTAATTTCTGGATCGTCGGTAATGACTCTTTCTACATTTTCTCCGGTAACATCCCGTTGGGCGATAAACGCATTTAATCCTTCGGCACGGATATCGCCGTTAGCAAATGCCCCAGTTAAATTAAGAAATACTTGACCTCTCAATTTTGTCGTTGTGGAAAACTGATTTTCTTCCAGGAAAACAACCTGCGTTTCGAGATTATCTACTCTGGTTCCTAAAGTAGCTAATTCTGCTTCAAATTCTTGGGTTAACCTTCTCAAGATTTCTAAGTCTTCGGTTGGGATACCGGGATTACCTTCATTGGTGACATTTTCTCTTAGCAATACCTCAATTTGATTCAGACAAGCATTCAAACCCGCCGCAAATTCATAGCGAGTTATTGCTCGATTTCCTCGATAAGTTCCATCAGGATAACCCACAAGACAAGCATACTCTTCAACTAAATTTTGTAGCGCTTGAAATGCCCAGTCAGTGGGTCGAACGTCTCGAAGTTGAATCACTGAAGGAACTTGCATCATTGTCTCATTAGCTAGATTTTCCTCGACAAGCTCGCTTGTGTCTATTTCTGTAACTGAGAAATCTAAAGTAGGGTTTGAGTCGAAATTTTCCCAGTTTTCGCTGCTAATTAATTCTGTCTCCTCTTCCCTGGCTGTAACAGCTTGTAACTCTTCCAATGGTTGATTTTCCCTAGCTCTTCCGTGAAAGGGAAAAAGTAAAATAGCTACCAGAAATACTGGTACTGTTGCAAGTATATTTCTAGTCATCAATCCTCACACCTTTGCTTGCTAGCTAACTAAAGCTGCTTGCTGCACGCCGAACATAGCGATCGCTCTTGAGAATAACTTTTCTGTATACTGTATTCTGTATTCATTAATACAAACTCAAATCAGAAGTAGAGATAAAATCAGTTAATCCTGGTCAGATTTTGGATAATAATCCGATGTAAAAATGAAGTTAATCTGTCTAAATTAAAGTTTAAAATTCCTAGAAAAATAAGCCTTTAAATTAAAGCAAAGTAGAGCAGAAAATGATCCAACAAAATCAAACAATAACTCAAGAAACAGAAACCTTAGAAACCGTCCAGACATCAACTATAAGATCGGATTTAATCTATGGTTTAGAAGCTCGTCCACCATTTGTAGAATCAGTATTTGTCGCTTTGCAGCACGTTTTTGCTTGTTTTGTCGGCATTATTACACCTGGTTTAATTATTTGTGGAGCTTTAGAAGTAGAGCCAACAGACACAACTTTTATCCTCAGTATGTCTTTGTTTGTTTCGGGAATTGCTACTTTTATTCAAGCGAAGAGATTTGGACCAGTAGGTTCGGGATTGCTAAGCGTTCAAGGAACAAGTTTTGCTTTTTTAGGTCCAATTATTGCCGCCGGGTTAGCCGTAAAAGAAGCAGGAGGAAGCCCAACTGAAGCATTAAGTTTGATTTTCGGCTTATGTTTATTTGGTGCTTTCGTCGAAATTTTAATTAGCCGCTTTCTGCATTTAGCTAACAAAATTATTACACCGTTGGTAACAGGAGTTGTCGTAACTTTAATTGGTTTAACTTTAATTAAAGTAGGAATTACTAGCATTGGTGGCGGTGTGGTTGCTCAAAGAAATGAAACTTTTGGGAGTCCGGTTTATTTAGGTATTGCGGCTTTAGTTTTGATTGTGATTGTAGCGCTTAATAGCTTGAATAATAACTATTTGCGAATGTCATCTGTGGTGATTGGTTTAGCAGTGGGATATTTGGTTTCAATTCCTCTAGGATTGGTGAGTTTTAGTAATTTGAGTGGCTTACCCTTAATTACGATTCCGATACCATTTCGTTATGGTTTGGGGTTTGATTTTGGTGCTTTTATTCCCTTCGCTTTTTTATATATGATTACTGCGATTGAATCGATTGGCGATTTGACTGCAACTTCAGCTATTTCTGGCGAACCCATTGAAGGAGCAAAATATTTTCGGCGACTAAAAGGAGGAGTTTTAGGTGATGGGATAAACTCGATTATCGCAGCTTGTTTTAATACCTTTCCGAATACTACTTTTAGTCAAAATAATGGAGTGATTCAACTAACAGGAGTTGGTAGTCGTTATGTGGGCTACTTTATTTCGGTAATTTTTGTAATTCTGGGCTTGTTTCCGATTGTTGCAGGTGTTTTTCAGGCGTTACCTCAACCAGTGTTAGGTGGTGCAACATTAGTAATGTTTGCCACAGTTGCCGTTGCGGGAATTAAAATTATTTCCTGCGTTGACTTAAGCAAACGGAATTCGATTATTTTGGCGATCGCGTTAGGATTAGGTTTGGGTGTCACGTTTGAACCAACAATTCTCGATAGTTTACCAAATCTAATCAAAAGTATCTTCTCCTCCGGAATTTCCACAGGAGGGCTGACAGCTTTAGTTTTAAACCTCATTTTGCCAGGGAAAGAGTAGGGAGAATAATCATCATGTACGGACTAAAAGCGATCGTTATTGGTGCCGGAATGGGCGGCTTGACCGCAGGTATTGCCCTGCGTCAAGCTGGATATCAGGTAGAAATCTATGAAAAAACGAGCAAACTACGTCCGGCAGGGGCTGGTATTTCTCTGTGGTCGAATGGCATTAAAATATTAAATAAACTCGGACTGGGAAAGGAAATTGCCGCAATTGGCGGACAAATGAATCGGATGGAATATCGCAGCCATACCGACGAACTTCTCAATCACGTTGATTTAGCAGCCTTAGTCGCAAAAGTCGGTGAAAAACCTTATCCCGTAGCGCGTACTGACTTACAACAAATGATGTTAACTGCATTTGGCGAGTCAGATGTGCGTCTGGGGATGCGCTGCGTTAGCGTTAAAGAAGACGAAGATAGTGCTACAGCTATTTTTGAAGATGGTAGTACCGCCACAGGAGATATCATTATCGGTGCAGATGGGATTCATTCGGTGGTGCGAAGTTATGTCACCGGGAAAGAAACTCAGCCTCGTTATGCAGGTTACGTGAATTGGAACGGTTTAGTCCCAGCTAGCCCAGATTTGGCAGATAATGATGTTTGGGTTATCTATGTTGGAGAAGGTAAACGTGCTTCAATGATGCCTGTGGGGGGAAACCGTTTTTACTTTTTCTTTGGTTGTCCGATGTCTGAAGGGACGAGTGTTGAGCCAGAAAATCGGCGGGCAGAATTAAAGGAAATCTTTGCAGGTTGGGCGCAACCCGTACAAAATTTAATTGAGAAACTCGATCCTTACCAACTTAATCGTTTAGAGATTTGTGACCTCGATCCGCTACCGAATTTGGTTAAAGGTAGAATTGCTTTATTGGGAGATTCCGCTCATGCAACTACGCCAACTTTAGGACAAGGAGGCTGTCAAGCGATGGAAGATGCGGAAGTTTTGTCTCGCTTTTTGGTGACAACTAATCTGAGTGTGGCAGATGCTTTACTACGTTATCAAGGGGAACGCAAAGAACGAACTGCAAATTTGGTCTTGAAAGCACGCAAACGCACAGATACAATTTATGGCAAAAATGCTGAAATTACCCAGGAATGGTACGAACAACTGAAAGCAGAAGAAGAAAAAGACGTAACCGACGCGATCGCCAAAATTATTTTGGGAGGTCCGTTACGCTAAATGATAGGTAAGTTGACTACTCATGTTTTAGATACAGCCCACGGTTGTCCAGCCGCAGGAATCGAAATTGAACTCTGGGTTGTTGCGGCTGACTCACAAGAAAGAAATTTACTGAAAACGACCAAAACTAATTATGACGGACGCACTGATGTCCCTTTGTTAGCCGATGAGCAATTCAAGAAGGGCGTATACGAGTTAGTTTTTGCCGTGGGAGAGTATTTTGGTCAATTTGCGGAAACTGAGGCAGCGCTGCCCTTTTTAGACCGCGTTCCGATTCAATTTGGAATTGCCGATCCCACCGTTCACTATCACGTTCCCTTGTTGGTTTCACCTTGGTCTTACAGTACCTATCGAGGTAGCTAATTATCAGTAAACAGTAAACAGTTATCAGTTACCAGTTTACTAAGTACAAGACAAAATCCGTTCTTTTGCTGGAAATCTAAGAACAAAATGTCAAAAAATTGAAGCTATGGCATGAGTTGAAATAAAATAGACAAATTGAAGTTTTCGTAAAATAATCAAGTTAAACGGAAAACTCTAACAAATCTCTAAATAATATCAAATCCGTTTGATTAATCAGACAACGAGCAAGATGTTTAGGCATTCGCCTACGCTTCGCGAACGTACTACGAAGCAATTTTTACGCTCGGAGTGGGAGCGTCTCGCTCCCTAAACTAATAAACAATGGTCGATTATTCGGATTTGATATAACTTTCACTAGAGAAGTTAACTCTTAAGGAAAGATCGAATGTCAAGGCAAAAGATAGATTCAATTCAAACCTTATTCCAAAGCCGCTTAGAAACTCTTGAGCATCTTTTCAAGACAGGACAGACTTATTTCTCTGATGATGAATCTTTGCTGCAAAAGCGTATTGCACCTGATATGTTTCCCTTTGGTACTCAGATTGCTTTCACCTGCAATCAACCATACAACTTTTCTCTGTGGTGCGAGGGAAAACCTTTGCATAACCTAAACCCAGAAGTTGTCTCTCTCGCGCAGGGATACGAACACATAGCAAACACAAAAAAGCTTCTTTCAAACATTAAAGTTGAAGATGAAAAGCTAACTGAGGAAATCCGTCTTGAATTGGGAGAGGGACTTTATATGGAGTTGACGGGTAGCGTCTATGTCAACGAATTTTTAATTCCCAACTTCTACTTTCATCTTATCACTGCTTACGATATTCTGCGTATGGCTGGTGTACCAATTGGCAAAAAAGATTATATGATACACTTGATGCCTTTAGTCAGAAAAAAATGAAGATATATTTTTAATTAATTCACAGTAGTTGTTGAGTTCTTTTCGAGCAAACTCCTTCTTCATCATCCTTTGAAAGTTTCGAGACTAAGTACATAACAAAAGTTGAAAAATCCAGTTTATTCTCCTAACCCCCAATTCCTAATCACCAATCCCTAATCACCAATTATGTTAGTTACAAAACAACCTCTTTTCCGTAAATTCTGGTATCCAGTTATTCCTCTAAGTGAATTATCCGAACAACCGCAAGCTTTTGAGTTGTTAGGTGAACCTTTGGTACTTTGGTTAGATAGAGAAGGTAAACCTGCGGCTGTACGCGATCGCTGCTGTCATCGTAGTGCAAAACTTTCTTTAGGGAAAGTTGTTGAGGGTAATATTTGTTGTCCTTATCACGGTTGGACATTCAATTCGTCAGGAATTTGCGTTTGCGTTCCTCAAAACAAGCATAATTCAATTTCTCCTAGTTATAAAGTCCCAGCTTATCGTTGTGTCGAAAAATATGGCTATGTTTGGGTATGTTTAGACGAACCATTGATAAATATTCCTGACATTCCTGAAGCTGAAGATTCTGAATATCGCTTAATTCCTGAATTTTACGAACGCTGGAATTGTGCGGGTTTGCGAGTGATGGAAAATGAATTAGATATGGCTCATCCTACATTTGTTCATACTACAACTTTTGGTAGTGAAGAGCATCCGATTCCCGATGTTATGGAGTTCCAAGAAACCGAATGGGAATTATATTATCATAGCGTTCTCGGTGTCGAAAATCCTCAACAACAACAGCAAAACTTAAACCTTGAAGAAACGAAAACACTGCGTACTATTGACGGAACTTGGTTTGTGCCGTTTACTGTTAAACTACGCATAGCTTACCCAAATGGTAAAGTACATATCATCGTTAATACGATGACACCGATTAATGATTCGGCTTCGCAAATGGTACAATTTTGCTTGCGTAATGATACAGAAGCTGAAGTAAAAAGTAGTGAAGTTATTGCTTTCGATCGCGCGGTGACTTTGGAGGATAAGCGTATTTTAGAATCAACTGATTATGATGTACCCCTCGATGTTAGTCAAGAACAACACATGATTACTGATAAACCAGGAATTATTATCCGACGGAAAATAGCAGCGCTTTTGAAAAAATATGGTGAGGTTGAACAAACTAGAATAAGATTTTTATGAGTAAATATTCTTTGACTGAACTTAATCAAATGAATCGAGAAGAATTTGTGGATGCGTTGGGTGAAGTATTTGAAGATACTCCCGCGATCGCGCAGAAAGTTTGGGAGCAAAAACCGTTTACCGATCTTAGCCAATTGCATCAAAAAATGGTAAACATAGTTGAAAATTTTAGCCCAGATCGACAGCTAAAATTAATTCGAGCGCATCCGGATCTTGGTAGTAAAGCTAAAATGGCTCCTGCTTCGGTAAATGAGCAAGCTGGAGTCGGTTTAGATCGATTGGATTTGGCTGAATACGATCGCTTTCAGTTACTCAATCAAGCTTATAAAAATAAGTTTGGTTTTCCTTTTATTCTTGCGGTAAAAGATCGCGACAAGGATAGTATTCTAGAAGAGTTCGAGCGTCGTTTAGGAAACAGTTTATTAGCCGAAAAACAGCAAGCACTAAAGGAAATATTTACGATCGCTTGGTTTCGCTTGAAAGCAATGATTAGAGAATAAAATATTATTGGAATACTTTGTTTATGAAAAAGCGTTTTAATTTTGGGGAATTAGTGCAAGCTTGCTCTGGTAGCTCCCTATGCTTCTAAATTAGGGTTATTATTCTGAATTAGGGTTGACAAAGGTAATTTAATCTAATATAAAATAAAAAATGCTACAGATATTTTCTAGAAACGTTGCAGACAACGTCTTTACAAATTGAGGAAAACACCAGCAAGTGCACGAATAAATAAGGGAGGATGATTAGCGAGACGCTCGCACTACCAAGGTAAGCTAACTATCTTTGAAAGTAAATAAACAAACGAAAAAAACAAGAAATATAAATCAAGAAAGCTAATTCGACAAATAATAACTGGTAACTGATAACTAAGATGACAACTCTGCTAGTAAAAAACATTCACACTTTAGTAACAATGGATGCAGCGCGACGAGAAATTCGTGACGGTGCTTTATTCATTCGCGATAATGTAATCGAACAAGTGGGAACAACTTCGGAACTTCCTCAAACAGCCGAGGAAATGTTAGACTTGGAAGGAAAATATGTCGTACTTCCCGGATTTGTTAATACTCATCATCACTTCTTTCAAACATTAACACGGACAGTTCCGGCTGCACAAAATTGCGATTTGTTTCACTGGCTAAAAAATTTATATCCAATTTGGGCAAATCTTACTCCTGAAGGAGTGTATATTAGCACGAAAATGGCAGTGGCAGAGTTAATTCTTTCTGGCTGTACAACTGCTAGCGATCATCTCTACCTTTACCCGAATAATTGTACCCTGGATGATGAAATTCGTGCCGCTCAAGAAATAGGAATTAGGTTTCATGCTAGTCGAGGAAGCATGAGTGTGGGTGAAAGTTTAGGTGGGCTACCTCCTGATTCTATAGTAGAAAAAGAAACGGCAATTTTGCAAGATTCGCAGCGAATTATCGAGCAATATCACGATAATTCTCGTCATTCAATGTTACGCATTACTTTAGCTCCTTGCTCCCCATTTTCGGTTTCCCAAGATTTGATGCGAGAATCAGCAGCAATGGCTCGTAATTATCCGGGAGTGAGGTTACATACTCATTTAGCAGAAAATGAGACAGATGTCAAGTATAGTTTAGAAAAATTTGGTTTAATTCCCGGCGATTATGCGGAATCTGTAGGTTGGTTGGGAGAGGATGTTTGGCACGCTCATTGTGTAAAATTGAGCGATCGCGCGATCGCCAAATTTGGCAAAACTGGTACAGGAGTTGCTCATTGTCCCTGTAGCAATATGCGTCTAGCTAGCGGGATCGCCCCGATTCGCAAAATGCTCGATCGTAATGTACCAGTGGGTTTAGGAGTCGATGGTGCTGCTTCTAACGATGGCACAAATTTGCTTTATGAAGCCAAAATGGCAATGCTTTTAGCTCGTGTCGGTAGCTGCGAAGCTAGTGCGATGACAGCCCGCGACGTTTTAGAATTGGCAACCCTAGGGGGTGCAAAAGTTCTCGGAAGAGACGATATTGGCTATCTCGCACCGGGAATGTCAGCAGATTTTATAGCAATTAATAGCGATCGCCCCCAATTTGCCGGAGCTCAAGATCGGATCGCAGCTTTAGTCTTTTGTCAAGCCGAGCGAGTCGATTATAGCTTTATTAATGGTAAAAAAGTAGTCGATCGCGGTCAATTAACTACAGTTGACTTAGGTCAATTGGTGGAGAAAACTAACCAAATGTCTCAGAAAATGAGGAGTGGATCTCGTATGTGACTCGATTTCCGGTGATTTACACTCGAATTAGTAAAAAAGAGTATAATTGAATACAGACACAAGTTTAATCGTTCATCTCTTTTTCGACCCCTAGAAAAAGAGACGGAAGTAGGAAAATAGTCCCAAGGAACGCACCTCAAACCACTACACAAATAGAGGTAAGTCACCCATGAAGAAATCGTTAATTCACAACGTCGCCAACCAATTGCAATGGCAAACTTATCAGCAATTAGAATTACTTCCTAATTCAGTGGAGAATCCTCAAGCCAAAACAGCCAAATTTGCCTTGGGACTAGATTTAGTCTGGCGGCTGTTAATCATCGCCTTAACTAAAGAACTGATTTACCAAGACCAACAAGTAGAATATTTAGAGCGGTGTTGGGCGTTTGATTTCGAGGAAAATAACTCAACTAATTCTCAGACACTGCAAAAACTGTGGACGCTGATCAAGTAACTTACTCAAACAGCTTAAAAGAGATTCGCTATGCTTGTTATGGCAGAAATTGAGGAAAAATATCCTCGTAGTTTCTCATCAGGCGACGATGCTCCTTATTTGATGCAATTTGTTAGAAATTGGCTTAGGGCGCGATCGCCTTACCGCTTTGGTTGCTTCACCTGAGTATTGTCAAGTTTGACGTTCGCAGTTCTTTCCTAGAAGTGTTAGGCGATCGCTATCATTTACCGAAACACTTGCGTAACTTACCGGGTACATTAGTTGTCAACAGGAGATCGCAGTGAAAATTGAAAGATTTAATCAAAAAGATCTTTCACCAGAAGAAAAAGTACAACTTGAAAAGCTCAAAATTTTAATGAAAAATGCTACTGCTAATGGCAAAATTTCTAAAGATGAGTTGGAATATATTCGCATTGCTATGTGGGCTCATAAAAATATTTCTCTTGCCGAACTGAAATTATACAGAAAGTTAATCTTAGATAAAATTGATTCTGGTGAGTTAGAAATGGATTATTGGGCTTAAGACAGTTAGCAGTAAACAGTTAGCAGTTTACCCAATAATCCTCAGTTATTCTAATTCTACCTTTTTGAATCTCTCCCATTAACTACTCACTGTTCACTGATAACTCAAAAACCCAATCCCAAATCCCCAGTCCCGATAACTATTTATCCAAAACGACCGCTAACGTATTCTTGTGTCGCTTTTTCTTGGGGATTTTGAAAGACTTTCTCCGTGCGATCGTATTCAACTAAGTAACCGAAACGGTTGCCACTTTCGGCTTCTTCAGCGTTGAAAAAAGCAGTCAAATCAGCTACTCGTTGTGCTTGTTGCATATTGTGAGTAACAATGACAATTGTATAATTTTGCTTGAGTTCGTGAATTAAATCTTCTACTTTGTTCGTAGAAACCGGATCGAGAGAAGAACAAGGTTCATCCATTAAAACAACATCTGGTTTAAGTGCAACTGCACGTGCAATACACAAACGTTGTTGTTGTCCGCCAGAGAGAGATAAACCATTTTCTTTTAGTTTATCTTTAACTTCATTCCACAATGCTGCTTGTTTGAGCGAGGTTTCAACTAACTCGTCCATATCGCCTTTGTAGCCATTAATTCTCGCTCCGTAGGCGATATTTTCATAAATAGATTTAGGAAAAGGATTGGGTTTTTGAAAGACCATTCCAATGCGTCGGCGCACTTCAACCGGGTCAATTTTTTTCGAGTAAAGGTCTTTATCATCGTAGATTACTTTTCCTTCAACTCGACAACTATCGATCAAATCGTTGAGACGATTAAAACAGCGTAATAAGGTACTTTTCCCGCAACCAGAAGGACCGACAAAAGCGGTAACTTGATGTTGGGGAATATCCATATAAACATCTCGCAGCGCCATAAAATCGCCGTAGTAGACTTTTAATTTTTCGGTGTGCAAAATGGTTTCGGTGTTCTTCTGTTGGTTAGTGGGTTGGCGATTTTTAGGTTGATGATTCTCATTTCGATCTCGCTGGGAACTTAGTGAATTGTGAGATCGAGTTTCCTCATTCTCGTCAGACATCATTTTTCGCGATCGCTCTTGTCTCAAATTTGTGTCAGAATTATTGGGGAGCTTTTCGCGATCGATTTCTTGGGGAAGATTGTAATTTAAATTTTTATCTCTAGCTGACATAATTACTCCTTGATTAATTAACAGTAAATTGACTATTTTTTTTGCTTGATTCCGTCAAATTAATAAATACTCTTCCGGGTTGCCCAACGAGAAATGATGCTAGTAAGTAGAATTAGTAACACCAAAATCAAAGAAGCTGCCCAAGCAAGTTCATTTTGAGCTTGATAAGGAACAGTGGCATAGCGATAAATTAAAACCGATAAAGATGGATAAGGTCCAATTAAATCTTGGGGCCAAAACTGCGTAAATAATACTGTAAAAAGTAAAGGTGCAGTCTCTCCAGCAGCGCGGGCAACTGCTAAAGTTGTTCCAGTGAGAATTGCTGGTAAAGCAGCAGGTAAAACAATTTTCAAAACAGTATGAAAGTTAGAAGCACCTACTCCTGCTGATGCCCAACGTACTTCTTGCGGTACAATTTGTAACGCTTCGTAAGTAGTTCTTACCACAATTGGTAACATCAAAATTGCTAAGGCAAAACCCCCTGCATAAGCTGAATAAGTATTAGTTGTTAAGACAATTACCCCATAAGCAAATACGCCCATAATAATTGAGGGAACGCCGCTTAAAACATTGTTCATAAAGCTAATAAAGCCATAGACTTTGCGCGAGCTAAATTCAGACAAATAAATGCCTGCGAGAACGCCAATAGGAATCGCAATTAAAGCAGCAATTCCGACTAAAACTAGCGTCCCGACGATCGCATTAGCAATCCCTCCTCCTTCTTGTAAAGCTGCTGGTGGTAATTCAGTAAATAAGGCGAGATTAAAGCGACTAGCTCCTTTATAAATTACGTAGGTAATGACTAATCCTAGGGGCAGTAAGGCAATACCTAAAAGGGTAAAAGCGATGGCGGTAAGTAACTTTCCTATCCACGTTCGGGGACGTGAATTATTATACTCCATGCTATGATTTTTGAAGTTATGTTCTTGATTTCGATCGGTCATAATTTCGGCTAAAATGACAATAATTAATTAGTATTTTTTGACTTTACGAATTATCGATTCAGCAAGAATGTTGACTAGCAAAGTGATGGCAAATAAAATCAGTCCGGCATACATTAAAGCGTCTTTTTGTAAACCGCTTGATTCGGGAAATTGATTTGCCATTAGGGAAGCAATGGTGTTGGCTGGTGCAAGTAGGGAAAAGTCTAAATCGTTGCTATTCCCAATTACTAGAGTGACGGCCATTGTTTCTCCTAAAGCGCGACCTAGTGCTAACATTAAACCGCCGATAATTCCTGAAAAAGCGGCGGGAATTAGGACGCTAAAAATTGTTTGCCAACGACTCGAACCAACTGCATAAGAACCCGAACGCAAGTCTCCTGGTAAGGAAGCTAAAGAGTCGCGAGAAATAGTAGTAAAAATTGGCAAAATCATAATTGACAAAATCACTCCGGCGGGTAGCATTCCCGGACCTCTGTAGGGTGTAGAAAATAAAGGTATCCAAGCGAAATTATTATGAAGAAATGAGCCAATTGGTTTGAGAAAGGGAATTAAAACGTAAATGCCCCATAAACCGTAAACAACACTAGGAATTGCGGCTAATAATTCGACCATAAAGACAAATACGGTACGAATCGATTTAGGTAAAAAATTCTCGCTGAGGACGATCGCGATCGCTAAACCAATCGGAAAGGCGATTAAAAGTGCAATTAACGAACTGACAATGGTTCCGTAGATCGTCGGTAGCACTCCGTAGTTGTCTTCTACGGGATTCCAAGCGCTGGTAGACAAAAATGACCAACCAAACTCGCGGATGGCGGGAAATGCCTGAATTCCTACTTCTACAGCGATCCAAAGTAAAATAGCGGCGATCGCAAAGGCAAAAATGAGTGTTAGCCAAAAAAAGCCTTTGTCAATGGATTTTTCCGATCCCGAACGATGTTTGTTTTCGGTTTGGGTGTTATTGGTTGCTGTCGTCATGGTAGTTTAATTATTTAATTGTTTCCGATTCGCAATTATCATAAAATTAGATAGATTTCCGGATATGTTAGCAATCAACTGGTAACAATAGCTATTTTCAACTTCTTAACTAACATCTAGCTTTTTGTTAATTTTGGTCGTTGCCACAAGCTCTCTCCAAAAATTTAAATCTGTTTGCCAACTACTGTTTATCTCTTAAGAAGTATTTCTGCGAATTTTTTTGATTTTTTTCTCTTACTTAAGAACGATATTTATTTACTTAAACTAAACTTAATTTTTTGTTTAATTTTAATTAACCTAAAATCGTAAAAACTTGAATTGGAAAGTAGAAAAAATATTAAATATTCTTGACAATTGAGAACAAGACAATGACGAAAAGCGAACTAAAAACCAAACTACCAGATCCGCTTCAGCCCCTAGCAGAAATTGCCTTTAATTTTTGGTGGAGTTGGTCGCCAGAGCGACTGTCAATTTTTCACAGCATCAATAGCGATCGCTGGGAAGAATACAACTATAACCCAGTGAAATTGCTAGGATCGATTTCTGAAAAAAGACTAGCTCAACTAGCTACCGATCCTGATTACATTCAGCGAGTTAACAAGCTTGCAAGCGAATTTCAGCAATATTTAGCAGCAAAAGATACTTGGGCAAGTCGGGAAGCACCGCAGTTTAGTCACGAAAAGCCAATTGCTTATTTTTCAATTGAATACGGCTTTCATTCTTGCATTCCTCTTTATGCAGGAGGCTTAGGAATTCTGGCGGCGGATTACTTCAAATCTGCTTCAGATTTAGGCTTACCAGTAGTAGGAATTGGTTTGCTTTATCATCAAGGTTACTGTCAGCAACGCCTCAACAGCAAAGGTTGGCAAGAAGAAGATTATCCCGAAACTAAATTTGCAGAATTACCCCTCGAATTGTGCCAAGACGAAAATAATCAAACCCTGACAATTCAACTGGAAATTGACGATCGCCAAGTAAATTTGCAAATTTGGCAACTGTGCGTGGGACGTTTATCAGTTTACTTGTTAGATAGCAACCGAGACGATAACGAAACTCGCGATCGCGGCTTAACTGCTCGTCTTTATGGTGGCAACCAAGACACTCGCCTTGCTCAAGAATTTTTGTTGGGTATTGGCGGAGTTAAAGCTTTGGAAAAATTGGCAATTAAACCCCAAATTTACCACCTTAATGAAGGTCATGCTGCTTTTGCTATGCTTGAAGTTGCTCGTCAGGAAAGCGAACGCACAGGTAAAAGTTTTGCTGAACTAAAAGAGGTAATAAAAAATCGAGGTATTTTTACTACTCATACGCCAGTTCCCGCAGGTCACGATACTTTTTCTCGCGAACAGATCGAACATTATTTTTATCACTATTGGTTAGAATTAGGACTAAATAAAGAGGAATTTTTTGCTCTCGGAAGCAGAAAACCTGGAGATCCGTTTGAGCCATTTAATATGACCGTGCTAGCCTTAAGAGCGACTAAAGCAGCCAACGGAGTTAGTAAACTTAATGGCGCAGTTTGTCGGCGAATGTGGTCGGATTTATATCCCGATCGCCAGAGCGAAAATGTTCCCATTGGTTACATTACTAACGGCGTTCACCATCGCACTTGGACTGCTCCTTTAATAGCTGATTTATACAAGCAATATTTAGGTGAAGATTGGGCAGATCGGGTGACTGATGAGCAAATGTGGGCAAAGATTAATAAAATTCCTAATTCAGAAATTTGGTGGCGTCATCAACGGTTAAAAGAAAGATTAATTGCTTACATTCGCCTTCAAGTTCAGCAAGCAAGAATTAGACGAGGTGAGTCGGAAGATTTAATTACCGCCGCCGCTAATATTTTCGATTCCAATGCTTTAACAATTGGTTTTGCTCGTCGTTTTAGTACCTACAAACGAGGAGATTTAATTATTCGGGACTTAGAACGAGTAAAACACATTTTTACTAACCAAGAAAGACCAGTACAAATAGTTTTTGCGGGGAAAGCGCACCCGGCTGATGAAGAAAGTAAGCGGATTATGCAAAGATTATTTGCTTGGAGTCGCCAACCAGAATTTGGCGATCGCGTGGTTTTGTTAGAAAACTATAACATTAACCTCGCCGAAAAATTAATTCAAGGTGTAGATTTGTGGTTAAATAATCCTCGGCGATCGCAAGAAGCTTCGGGAACTAGCGGTCAAAAAGTTGCTTTCAATGGCGGGATCAATTGCAGTATCTTGGACGGTTGGTGGTGCGAGGGTTATCGAAGCAATTCTGAAGATCGCGGGATCGATGGTTGGGCGATCGGTGATGGTTGTCAAGCAGAAGTTTCCCAGCTAGAAACTCAACAAGATGCCGAATCTCTCTACCATTTGTTAGAGGAAGAAATTATTCCTTGTTACTACGATCGGGATGACGACGGGTTGCCCCAAAGCTGGATAGAAAAGATGAAAGCCTCAATTAAAACTATTGCCCCGTATTTTAATAGCGATCGCATGGTGAAAGAGTATGTCAACCAGATGTATTTGCCTCAGCCGCAGGTTTCTCAAACGCAAGCAGAAAAGGAGTTAGCATTTAGTAACTAAATTCGCTACTAATTAATAATTTAGTAACAACTGCGAAATGGTTAATCGAGCAACTTTTCATTTGCAAAAAAAGTTAATTGTAGCATAAAAGGAGAGCGAATAAAATGGCAAAAGTCGCAATTAATGGCTTAGGAAGAATTGGCAGAGCAGTCTTAAAAATTGTTGTTAATAACCCAGCATTAGAATTAGTCGCTGTTAACGATTTAGTACCACCAGATAATCTAGCTTATTTGCTCAAATATGATACAGTTTATGGTCGCTACGATAAACAAGTTGAAAGTAGCGAAAACAGCTTAAAAATTGATGGCAAAGAGTATAAAGTATTTTCTGAAAAAGACCCTAGTCAACTACCTTGGGGAAATCTCGGCATTGATTTAGTGTTTGAATGTACGGGAGTTTTTACTAAGAAAGAAGGTTTAGAAAAACATCTGCAAGGAGGTGCCAAAAAAGTCATTCTTTCTGCACCAGCAAAAAGTGATGGAGTCGAAACAATTGTCCACGGTGTAAATCACGCACCCGAATCAGCAGAATACTTTTCTTGTGCTAGTTGTACCACCAATTGCATCACGCCAGTAGTAGAAATTATGGGTCGTCGGATTGGGGTGAAAAAAGCAATTATGACCACAATTCACGCTTATACTTCGACCCAAGCAATTGTCGATGGTCCTAGTAGTAAATATCGTCGGGGACGTGCCGCAGCCGCTAATTTTGTCCCCACATCCACCGGTGCGGCGATCGCCACTACTAAAGTATTAACACAATTCCAAGGTAAATTCGACGGCGTAGCAGTGCGCGGACCCATTCCCGTTGGTTCGATTAGCGATATCATATTAGTAACTGAAAAAGCCACTAACGTTACAGAAATTAATAACATTTTCACTGAAGAAGCCAACAGCGATCGCTATCGAGATATTATTGGCGTTTCCACCGAACCTATCGTTTCTGCTGATATTATCGGCGATCCCCGTGCCTCAATCGTCGATCTCACCATGACGCAAGTTGTCGATGGTGACTTGGTTAAAGTTATGAGTTGGTACGATAACGAATGGGGTTACGCAAATCAAATGGTGCGAGAAGCCTTGCATATTAGTAAAGCAATGTAGATTTTTTTGGGGCGCTATTTGCGCTCCTTTTTTTGAGAAATAAGGGAAAAAGTAACCACAGATGGACACAGATAAACGCGGATAATTAGTTTTAAAGATAAAAATTGTGGCTGAGTTTTTGAGTAAGTAATTATTAGTAATAAATAAAAATGGCAAAGCTAATTTTAGTGCGTCACGGTCAAAGTACGTGGAATGCAGCTAACCGTTTTAGTGGCTGGGTGGACGTTCCTCTTAATCATCAAGGTCGCCAAGAAGCAATGGAAGCAGCGAAAAAAGTTAGTCCTTATCAAATCGAT
The DNA here is from genome assembly GCF_020144665.1 of Oscillatoria salina IIICB1. Classification (NCBI taxonomy): domain Bacteria; kingdom Bacillati; phylum Cyanobacteriota; class Cyanophyceae; order Oscillatoriales; family Oscillatoriaceae; genus Oscillatoria; species Oscillatoria salina. Next base: position 28,336 of record NZ_JAAHBQ010000006.1, read on the forward strand.
ATTTGTTTTACAAGTTTGCTAGTGAGAGCATTAGAAACTACAGCCATTTGTTTGACCGAAGGCGAAGGTTCTTGTCGAGATAAAAGTCCCGTTTTTAAACACGATGCAGACGATCCCAAGTGGCATGGTTGGGATAAATATGAAGGGAATAAAGAAGAAGAAATACCGATCTTTCTTTCACAAGCTTTAGACGAACGTTACTATGGAGAATTGCAGGGATACAACAAAGCAAAAATGGCTCAAAAGGTAGGTAAAGAAACAGTGCATCAGTGGCGGCGATCGTATTCTACCAGACCTCCCGGTGGTGAAAGCCTCGAAGACACTGCCGCGAGGACGATTCCCTTTTTCCAAAATCGCATTTTACCCCACCTCAAAGAAGGAGATTGTGTGTTAGTATCCGCTCACGGGAACTCCCTGCGATCGATTATTATGTATTTGGATAAACTCTCCGAAGCAGAAGTACCCAACCTCGAACTCGCGACTGGAGTTCCCCTCGTTTACGACATTGACAGCGAAGGAGAAATTACTGATAAAATGACTTTAGAATAACTAATTTTTGTTGTCAATATTATTTGAAGGTGTGTGTAAAATGCGTTTATATTGCACTCTTGGATTACCAAAATTAAGCAACAAACAAATAGTTAAATTAGTTGCTTTTAAGTAGTTTAAACATTGGGCAAAATGAATATTATCTAGTGACTTGACTGCTTTTAATTCGATCAAAACTACTTTTTCAATCAATAAATCAGCTTGGTATTTGCCAACAACAACACCATCATATAAAACTTCAATTTCCTGTTGTTGCTGAACGAATAAACCTGTTTTGCGTAATTCATGTGCTAAAGCATTTTCATAAACTTTCTCCAAAAATCCACATCCCATCTGCGTTTATCTGTGTTCATCTGTGGTTCCTTTTAAACATTGCAACAATAAACCGCAAACATCCTTAGCTTCAATTACATCACTTGCTAATAAATCTGGCTTTTGAGTCACAAATAAAGGGCTTTCTCCTGGGGAATTTGTCACGCAACCGTGGGAACCTTGGACTAAATTAGCATCGAGAGGGATAACATCCATTAAATAGCGAAAACCAAGCTGTTTTTGCAGTAATTTACTAGCAATTTTTACTTTTGGTAGCTTGAGTTGGGGATCGAGAAATAACTCGACGGGATCGTAACCTGGTTTACGGTGAATATCGACAGTTCTCGCAAAATCTGGTGCAGAATTATCATCTAACCAATAATAATAAGTAAACCACGCATTTGAGTCCGCGATCGCGACTAATTCCCCAGATCTGGGATGATCTAAATGATACTTTTGTTTCCCTTCCCTGTCTAAAACTTCTGCAATTCCGTCAGTGGCTTCGAGTAGCGATCGCACTTTCGGGATATACTCAGAATCATTCACATAAACATGGGCTAACTGATGATCTGCGACTGCAAAAGCTACACTCGCACCTGCATCCAGCAATTCTCTTCCTAATTCTTCTCGTACCGCTAGCAAACCGTTTTCCCGCAGCATACGGTTCAAATGTACTGGTTTCGACACCGGACTAATCCCATATTCCGAAAGTAAAATTACTTGAGCATTTTTCGCTGCATAAAAATCAATTAAATCGCCACAAACTTCATCAATTTCTCGTAAATCTTTTCCTATTTTTTCCGCATCAGTACCAATTTTCTGCAAACAATAATCTAAATGAGGTAAATAAATTAAAGTTAAAGTAGGATTATATCTTTCTTCGATCCATTTTGCCGAATTAGCAATCCATTGACTCGACACAATTGAAGTATTCGGACCCCAAAAATTAAATAAGGGAAATTGACCTAACTCAGCCTGAATTTTAGGGCGAATATCTGCTGGTTGCGTGTAAATATCCGGCAATTTTCTCCCATCAGCCGGATACATTGGTCGAGGTGTAATTGCATAATCCACTGATGAATACATATTGTACCACCAAAACACATTAGCACAAGTAAAATTAGGGTCAATTGCTTTCGCCATTGACCAAATTTTCTCACTTTGAACTAACTTATTCGACTGTCGCCAAAACTTGACTTCACACTCGTCGCGGAAATACCACCCATTCCCAACAATACCATGTTCATTGGGCATTTTTCCAGTTAAATACGTCGCTTGGGCTGCACAAGTTACCGCAGGTAAAACTGGCTTAATCGCAGCCATTTTTCCTTGTTCAATCCACCGAGACAATCGCGGTGTATATTTACCCAATAAACTCGGAGTTAAACCAACAACATTAATAACAACTGTTTTCTGCATAAATAGCTACCATTAACTAATTTTTTTGCGAATTTATGACTCCTAATACCCACTCATATTCTCTCTCAATTGATGCAAGTAAATCTATTTTAATTTCTGCTGGTAAAACATCCCAAGTATAAGTTTCAATTTCCAAATGATTGCAAACTGGATTATCTTGCAGTAAATTCAAAACAGTTACAATGTCATCTTGGGTAGATTGCAAAAGATGATAATCAGCAATAAAAATTGGCACATGAAAATGAGTCCGCCATTCTTTTGCTGACGTATTTTCCAGATAAGGTAAGGCTGTTACTAAATCCTGATAGTGGTAAAATTCTCTATCAGGTAAACGTTCGATTACTTGATGCAAATAAGTAGATTCGGCAAAAGGAGATAACCGTTGCTGTATTCTTTTTCTTCCTTCAGCTTCTGCTGGTAAACTTACTTTAATTGCCGCACTAATTTGAATTTTACCAATTTTAATTCCCGCAGCTTCTAAACGCTGAAAAACTCGGTTGGGATCTTCGTATTCTACGGCAAAATGACAAGTATCGTAGCAAATACGAATGTGTTCCCGTAAATGTTGTTCAGCTAATTCTGGGGAAATTGCTAATTTTTCAGCTAAAAATGAGCCTCCAATCGGCAAAAGATTCTTTTGAAAATAATCAATTACTTCCGCCGTATTTTCGATTTGTCCATCGGGTTCGGGTTCCAAATCGAGATGTAATAATTTTCCCGTTTCTTGACGGATGCGTACCATTTCCGCAGTTAATCTTGCCAGATTTAAACTGCTTTCTTTTAAGACAATTTCGCCTAAATATTTTTCTTTTTGCCACCAAGGTTTATAAGACAAAGGGACAGTAGAAATACCGCCATCTATTCCTGCTGGTAAGAGACTAGCGAGAATTTTTACTAAGCGAATAGTATAGTCTAAACGTTCTGGTTTTGACCAATCTGGCGCATAAACTTTGTCCTTAACAACTTGTTGATGAAATCCGCCATAAGGAAAGCCATTTAACGTAAAAACATACAAGTTTTGTCCACTCAGCCACGACTGAAATGCAGCGAGATTATTTCCTGCTAATAATTCTCGTGTGGCTGCATCTGCTAACCGCAAACCAATCCCAAATGGTTGTGTTGGCGAAAGTCGATTTTTAAGGACAGGAATGTATTGCTTGAGGTTAGTCAAAACTTCTGACCAAGTTTCGCCTGGGTGAATGTTCGTACAATAAGTTAAATGAAAGTTTTCGTCAATTTTCATTAATTAATTAACTTGCTAGTTTGTATTCGATTTGTTGTAGAAACGAAATTGCTTGTTGGTATAAATCTAAATCAACTTCGCTCACTTCTTTTCCTCGTCCCAATTTTGATAGCAGGGTGATAGTTAATTCTCCTCCTAAATGTTCTTGAAATTCGCTCAAACCTTTGAAGACGGAACGGGGATGTTCGGGACGTTCAATTTGTTCGACTAATTCGGGGACAAATAAGTCAAATCCAATCTCAGTTAGTGTCTTGATAATTTGCTGCCACTCAGCTAAAGAAAGCCAACCAAGCAAATAAGAATAGGTACTATCTAAAGCAATTCCGATCGCTACTGCCTCGCCGTGACGCAATTCATAGTTGGTTAAATATTCTAGACGATGGGCTGCCCAATGTCCGAAGTCGAGGGGACGAGAGGAACCCATTTCAAAAGGATCGCCACTGTTAGCAATATGATCTAAGTGTAACTGAGCGCAACGATAAATTAATTGTTCCATTGTTTCCATGTCTCGCTGCGCTAAAGCTGTGGCGTTGCTGCTGATAAAATCAAAGAAATTCTTGTCTTTAATTAAGGCAACTTTAACAGCTTCTGCTATGCCCGATCGCCAGTCTCTCTCGTCGAGGGTTTTGAGAAAGTCGAAGTCGTTTAACACGGCGTAGGGGGGCGCAAAACTACCGAGGAAGTTCTTTTTTCCAAAGGCATTAATCCCGTTTTTTACGCCGACTGCGGAATCATTCTGCGATAAAACTGTGGTGGGGATGCGAATCAATCTGACACCTCGGTGGGCGGTTGCGGCTGCATATCCTGCCATATCTAATACTGCACCACCGCCGATCGCTAATAAGTAAGAATGACGACATAAGCCGACTTCGTTAATTACGGAATGCAGTTTTTCGATTAGTTTGGGGTCGTTTTTCGAGGCTTCGCCACCGGGAACTATAATTGGTTCGGTTGATAATTTGAGAATATTTTTATACCTTTTGGCGTAGGCAAAAATTTGCTCTGGTAAGTTAGGATGATTGGCAAATACGCCAGAGTCGATAACGGCGATCGCGCGTTTTGGTCCTCTCTCTCCATCATCGGTAATTACTTGGGCTAATAAGGAATTATCTAACTCAAATAAGCCGTTGGTGAAATGTACGCCGTAGTTAAAAGTAACGCGAACTTGTTGCTGAATTGGCTGAATCTGAAATTGTTTTTTCTTAGCGATGGCAAGTGTCATAATTTTTCCTAAAAAAGTATCTTAAGTTACTGAAAAAAGCTTTGCTAATCCGAGCGAAATCGGTAATAAAATTAATACTGCTAAACCGTAAAAAGAATTAGTAAATCCGGCGGCAACTGCGGCATCTAACACAATCAGAGATAAGACTCCAGCCATCACTGCGGTGCGAATTTTTTCGGGGATTGGTTCGCGGGCAGCTTGGAAAAAAGGAGGTATAATTCGCCCTGCTAGAAATGCAGCAAAAGGCAGGGCGACGAGTGACTGATAGTTGGGTAATAATCCTAATAAGAGAATACTACTAATTACCCAAAAAATTAAGCCTAAAGCGACATATCCGGTAATTTTTTTTCCGCCTGTTACTTCTCCTTGACTAATCGCAGTAATTGCGGCAATATAGACAATGGGAATGAAAGCTAAATACCATCTTTCGGTTAGCATTGTATTGACAACACTAACACCAAGTAGTAAATTAGCGCCGCGACACAAACCCATATTTAAAGGTCCGAAAAAAACATGATGTTTAGCAACTGCATCGTAAAATAAAGCAGCCAAAGCGATGAAAGCTGCTAAACCTGCGCTAATTAAAGAAACTTGCACCGCAGCCACAATTCCCATCACTAAAAGTAGACTACCCAAAATAATTGCACCGGTGAGAGAAGCGCGATCGCTAGGAATTGGTCTTTCGGGACGTTCTTTTGCGTCGAGTTCGGCATCAAAAACATCGTTAAATACCACACCGCCGCCATATAATCCCGTAGTTGCTAACAGTAACCAACCCAGAGGTAACAAACTAGCAATTGTGGTTTCTTGGTTAATAATTTGAGGAAAAATAATTGCCGATCCCGAAGCAGCAAAACCAACTAAAATATCTGCCCAAGCAGTCACAATATTAGCAGGGCGCATTAATTGTAAATATGCCCACCAACGATTAGTTGTTAAACTTGCTGCTTTCATTTGTTAGCCTCTGGATTGGGGATTAGGGACTGGGGACTGGGGACTGGGGATTGGGGATTAGGAAACAAGAAGGAAAAATTGATAACTGGTAAATGCGGGTACTTGCTAATAAAAATCGATTTATTTATTTCTATTCAATAACTAAAAAGTCGTTAACTGATTCGATACCAGGTTTTTGTCCGCGTAAAACCGAATTACCATCGTATAATTGAGATTGATCGGCTTTCGCTGCTTCACTCCAATCTGATGCTTGCATTTGTCCGGTTTGACTGTATGCAGCGAGGGCATTTTCATAGCAAACAGCGCGAACTTGGTCTTCGGGAATGCCTTTTTCTAACATTAATTTGGCGGTTTTCGGGACAGCTAAAGGATCGCTTACTCCCCAGTCGGCACTACTATCAACAATGATGCGATTTTTGCCGTATTTCCGTACAACTTCAACCATTCGGGCGTTGCCCATTTTGGTCATGGGATAAATAGTAAAAGCTGCCCAAAAACCCCGATTTAAAACTTCTTCAACAGTTTCTTCGTTGTTGTGGTCGATAATAACTTGGGAGGGATCTAAACCATGTTCTAAACAGCGATCCATACTGCGACTCGCGCCAGCTTTTTTGTTGCGATGGGGTGTATGAATTAAGACTAAAGTATCTAATTCTTTGGCGAGTTCGAGTTGCTGACGAAAATATTTATCTTCAGTTTCCGTCATGTCATCGTAACCAATTTCACCGATCGCCACTACTCCTTCTTTACAAGCATAAAGCGGCAGCAGTTCCATGACTTGTTCGGCTAATTCAGCATTGTTAGCTTCTTTGGGGTTCAAGCCGATTGTGCAATAATGTTTGATGCCAAACTGACTCGCCCGAAAGCGTTCCCAACCAACCAAAGTGCTAAAGTAATCCTTGAAACTACCTAAAGTAGTGCGCGGTTGTCCTAACCAGAAAGAAGGTTCAATGACCGCCACAATGCCATATTCTCGCATGATTAAGTAATCATAAGTAGTGCGAGAAGTCATGTGAATATGGGGATCGATAAAAATTAGGTTATCGTTTGCCATGATTTAGGTTTCCTGGTTGAACAACATTTACTTGCTAGCTAGCGGTGAGATGCTTTTGGCTAAAACTTTCCCAAGTGAGAGATCCAGCAGCGATCGCCGCTTTTAATTGCGGATGACGAGCTAAAATTGCTTGGGCTGCGGGCGAATTAGACTGAGAACAAGCTAAAGCGGCGGCTTCTTGTTGAACTGGATCGCGATCGCTAATTACTTTTTCAAGATCCTGCGCTAATCTTTCATCAATAAAAAGCCCCACAGATCGCCATAACTCCGGCGATACGGTACGTCCAGCCGCCCAACGTTCGTGAGCGTAATCAGACAACATCTTCGCTAACTCTGGATTCGCGCGATCGTCAAGTCCGTAAATTAAGTACAAAGGACTACCGACAAATAAAGCCTTTAACACCATTTGATTCCAGGCAATCTTATCGAAATAATCTGCTGGATAAGGATTGCATTGCGCTACAGCATTAAATACTGTCGTCATATTACTACGCACACCTTCAGAAGCCTGTCCTTTGTGCAATTCGGGATGAGGTAATAAAGGTAAACTTTGATAAAGCGCCACCAACTCACCTTCATCAGCAGTAGTAAAAACTTTACGGAGAGTTAGCAAATATTTCTCCGGGCTATTACTAGGTAAAGCTAAAATCAGCAAAGTACGACCAACTTCATCCACCCGCCAATTACCCGGAAACCAACCCGATCGTAACTTATTTGCTGCTTGTAAATCTTCCTCAGTTAAGTTTAAATCTGCTTTGCCCAAATAGCGAGGTACTGCACTAAAAGAAGTGAAAAATACCCTTTCCGGCGCACCTTCAGCAATTTTTTGCCGCTTTTGTTCCAACCATTGTAAACCTTCTTGACTAGCGCGAAATTCTAACCAGTCTAGCAATAGTTGAGTAACACTTTCGATCTCGACCTGAGTTACAGTAGACATTTTCACCCAGTTTGGACAACAACAGACCTCATTTTACATTTCCTTCCCCGGTAATTTCTTTCTCCCTCAGTACAAATACTTATGTAAAGTTCTGCAAACTAGGAGAATAATTAAATTCTCCCAATCTTGAAGTATTGAGGGAATAAGCCACAGGGACAATATTTAAGTTATTTCCCTGAGCTTACATAGTCAACTAAAATCGCTCTACTTCACCAAATCTTCAATCATTTGCGTGGTTTTATTAAGTTACGATGAAGCATTTTCTGCCCGATTACGTGGTTAATTACCAAATTCCCCATCCAAGGGTCCCCAATTTAAGTTAAAATTTCCCTACCTGCCATCATTCTTTGATAGCGCAACTCTAACTCTTTTTTCAACGAAGACATCCCTGGTAAATTTTTATCCGCAAGCATAATTTTTTCCGCCGCATCTCTCGCTAAGACTAACACTTCTTGGTCTTCAACTAAACTTGCTAAAGCAAAATCTGGCAACCCTGACTGACGACTACCTAACACTTCTCCCGGACCTCGGAAACGCATATCCATTTCTGAGATAAAAAAGCCATCTTGGGATTGTTCCAAAACTGTTAAACGCTGACGCGCATCGGGATTTTTACTACTACTCATTAACAAACAATAAGAGTTATGAGAACCGCGCCCAACTCGACCGCGCAATTGATGCAATTGTGACAATCCAAAACGTTCGGCATTTTCAATCATCATGACTGTGGCATTTGGTACATCAACTCCGACTTCAATTACCGTTGTTGACACAATAATTTGCATTTGATTATCGCGAAATTTATTCAGTGATTCGTCTTTTTCTGCCGAACTCATTTTGCCATGTAGTAAACCCACTTCAAAGTTAGGAAAAATACTTTTTTGCAATCGTTTTTGTTCTTCTACAGCCGCCCGAACGTCTAATTTTTCTGACTCTTCAATCATGGGAAAAACAATATAAGCTTGTCTTCCTTGGGCTACTTCTCGCCGAATTAATTCATAAGCATTATTGCGTTGTTTGCCCGTTAAAACTGAGGTAGTAATTGGCTGTCTTCCTGGTGGTAATTCGTCAATTTGGGAAACATCCAAATCGCCGTGGACGGTTAACGCTAATGTCCGAGGGATAGGAGTTGCAGTCATGGTTAAAACATGAGGAGATTGTCCTTTTGCTAGCAAACGCGCTCGTTGTTGGACGCCAAAACGATGTTGTTCGTCAATAACAACTAAACCAAGTTGTTGAAAGTTAACTGGATCTTGAATTAAAGCATGAGTTCCTACTAATAAAGGTAGTTCGCCAGTTTCTAATTGATTATGAATTTCGCGACGTTTAGAAACTTTTGTCGAACCTGTGAGTAATTCTACTGGTAAATGGAGTAAATTAAACCAACCAACTAACTTCCGATAATGTTGTTCGGCTAATACTTCAGTTGGAGCCATTAAAGCAGCTTGATAACCAGATTGAATCGCTGCTAAAATAGCAAAAACGGCGACAACAGTTTTCCCGGAACCGACATCTCCTTGGACAAGACGATTCATCGGTGTAGTTGATTCTAAGTCTTGTAAAATATCAGAAACAACACGCTTTTGAGCATTTGTCAAGGCAAAAGGCAAAACTTTTTTAAATTGGTCAATAAGTTTACCTGTAGGAGCCAAAATAGCACTTTGTTGAGTTTGTTTTTGCTCTTGACGACGTTGGAGAAATCCTAACTGGAGAAAGAAGAATTCATCGAAAACTAAACGTCGTCGTGCATGGGCGAGAATTTCCGGATTATCGGGGAAATGAATATTCGCGATCGCGTCTTGCAAGCCAATTAACCCATACTGACTTCTTAAACCCTTTGGTAGCGGATCTTGAAGCTGTTTAATAGCCGGAAGTGCAGCAATTACTGCTTTTCTCACCACATCCGCATCCACACCTTCAGTCAAAGGATAAACAGGCAATACCCGCCCAATTTTAAGAGAATCTATACTTGCCCCAGGACTCTCTAAAACCTCAATTTCTGGCTTGTCTAAGGTTAAACCATATTTATTCTTTTTTACTAACCCAGAAGCCGCAACGATCGCGCCAACCGGATAACGACGCTTATGAGTTTCTTGCCAACCGCGATTACTGAAATAAGTACCATTAAAAAAACGATTAAGCTTAATTTGTCCAGTTTTATCTTTAATATGCAGTCCAAAAATTGTTAACTTCTTATTCTTCGGGCTAGTAAAACACTCACAGCGCTTTACCATCCCCACAATCGTTACCGTTTCCCCTGCTTCCAATTCACTAATATTAACTTGACGGGAATAATCAATATGTTGGCGAGGATAGTAAAACAAAACATCTCGCACCGTTGCTAAACCTAAACGTTGCAAAAGTAGACTTTTTGTTCTGCCAATATTTTTAATTTCGCTGACAAGTTGGTCAAGTTTGATAACTTCATCTTCACTCTTAACTTCCGCCACAATTGAAGTAGTAACCGCTTGTTGAGGTTGAGAAAATAGAGACGGTGTTTCTAGAGATTGCTGAAACTCTTTGAGGAAATCACGTACTTGCAAAAGCAGATTTTGCCGTTGTTGGGTAGTCATTTGCGGATAATTAGCAAAGTGAATGGCAAAATTCCGCCAGCGTTGTTTTTGGCTTGACGTTCCTTCTGGAGGCGGTTGTTGGAAGTTTAACTCAAAAAACTCGCTAAAGCGATACTGATTCCCTTGTAAGTCAGTAAAGCCCCTTTCTGCTTCGACTGCCAGGGCTTTGTGCAATCGCGCCCAATCTGGTGAATTAGTCATTTTTCTGTTCGTCTTCCCCTTATGCGTTTTTATGTTAGCTTTAGTTTTGGTTAGTACATTCGTACATAGTAAATGATTAGGGATTGGGATTGGCGATCGTTTATCAGTAGAGATTGGAGACAAGGGAGATAAGGGGATAAACTTTTAACTGATCCCTGGTAACTGTAACTGGTAACTGGTAACTGGTAACTGATAACTGATAACTGATAATCCCTAATCCTCGTACCAACAAGAGCGCCAAGCCGCCTCAGCTTGGGCAACAGAGCGCTCTCGATGCTTTTGGGAATACTGTTTTTGCAGTTTAGCGACTTTCGCTTGTAATTCGCGAATTTGGTTGCGTTGAGCGCTTAAAGCGGGAGCGGCGAATTCAATTTCTGCTAGCCGCAAACAAACCGCCATGAGTTGGGTGATTTGAGCATCCTTGGCTGAGTCAGGTGCTTCGGTTTCCACGACTAATTTTAAGAGATTTGGTTGTCCGCCACCGATCGCCTCAGTAGATTCTTCTGCTTGTACCGCCGCTTCTAAAAGTTTGTTAGGTAACTTATTGGAAAGAATACCAGTTTCTTGAAGTAAACGGTTAGCTTCGCTAGAAGCAGCTTGGAGAATTTCCGCGATCGCAGCTTCGAGTCGGGTAATCCATTGAATTAAATTTTCGGGAGTGAGATCCTCAGTTTCCGAGGCTGAGGAAGGTGATTTTTCCTCAGTTTCTTGAGTTTCTTGAGTTTCCTCGCTATTAGTTTCTGCTTCTGAGGAAGCCTCATCAAGTTCAGCGATCGCTGGATTAACTTTTTTGCTAGTTTCCAGAACAAGTTCTAACTGTGCTTTAACTTGCTTTCCTACCTCTCGTAAGCTTTGCTGAAGCTTTTGTCGCTGATTAAAAGATAAACCCAAAAACGAGTCCGGATAAGCTTGAGTGCAAATCTGGTAACTAGCCAGAGCAATCTGACGTTGTACCGACTCCCCCAAAAGCTGAAAATACTTACCATAAGCGCTACTAATTTCCTCAGCAACCGTAGCTACAGTTGCCGAAAGCATTGCCAAATCTGCTTCAATTTGCTTAATTGGTCGTGTCATAACTGCTTGAAATACTTACACCAAATAATTAAGCCCAAAATAGCAAAGACGCGATCGCGATCGCGTCTCCACCAAAATTGAAACTTACCCTTCAGACTGTTAGCTTACTTTTTTCCAGTCTGTTCTGCCACTTCATCAGCAAAGTTCTTTTCTTCTTTCTCAATACCTTCGCCCAAGACAAAACGGCTAAAGCGACGCACTTGGATATTTTCACCCAACTCAGCCACCTTATTCTTAACCAACTCTTCAATCGTAATGCTTTGGTCTTTAATATAAGGCTGATCCATCAAGGAAATTTCCTTCAGACGCTTCTCAATGCGACCCTGAACGATTTTTTCCTTAATATTGTCAGGTTTTTTGCTCAAGTCATCCCTACCCATTTCGATTTCTTTTTCTTTTTCCACCATCGCGGTAGGGATCTCATCCACATTAACGTATTCCACATTCGGGCAGGCAGCAATTTGCATCGCAATATCGCGTACCAGAGTTTGAAACGCCTCGTTGCGGGCAACAAAATCTGTTTCGCAATTAACTTCCACCAGAACGCCAATCCGTCCCCCGGTGTGGATATAACTATCTACCAAACCTTCTGCTGCTACGCGACCTGCTTTTTTCTCAGCCGAGGCGATGCCCTTCTTACGCAACCATTCTGCTGCTTTGGTCATGTCGCCACCGCTTTCTTGCAGCGCTTTTTTACAGTCCATCATGCCTGCGCCTGTTTTTTCGCGCAGTTCTTTGACGAGTTTCGCCGAGATTTCTGCCATCTTGTCTTTTTTCCCTACACTTATCTTTAAGATAACAAGAACAATTTACAACTCATAAGTAACATCTCGTGAGTTAGGTGCGATTGGCGCGCTCAAACGCCAGCGCCGCAAGCGGCGATTGGGCAAAGCCCAGCGCCCAGTCTGGCGATCGCGAAAACGATGACTATTCTTCGTCATCATCATCCGAATCTTGGAAATCCCCAGAGGAATTTTCTTCGTCTTCGTCTTCGTAATCCATCTCATCTACAGCTTCGTCAAATTCTTCATAGTCCTCTGTATCTAGTTGACCATGACGACCTTCATAGACTGCATCAGCTAATTTCCCAACTATTAGCTTAATCGAGCGAATAGCGTCATCGTTAGCTGGAATTGGAATATCTACCACATCAGGATCGCAGTTAGTATCTAACATGGAGACAATCGCAATACCAAGTTTTTGGCATTCGAGAATCGCGTTATACTCCCGTCGTTGGTCTACAATTATTACCACATCGGGAACGCGGCGCATCATTTTAATTCCGCCCAAATATTTCTGAAGTTTAGCTAATTCGCGACGCAAAACCGCAGCTTCTTTTTTGGGTCGTCTGTCGATACTGCCATTTTCTTCTAAACGTTCCAATTCTTTGAGACGTTCGACCCTGGTTTTAATTGTCTCCCAGTTAGTCAACATTCCGCCCAACCAACGTTGGTTGATATAGTAAGAACCACAACGAGCAGCTTCTTGCGCGATAATACCCGCAGCTTGGCGTTTTGTTCCTACAAACAGAAACTTCTTACCCTGTTCCGATGCTGTACGCATATAGGTGTAAGCATCTTCCATCAATTGGGCTGTTTGCACCAAATCGATGATGTGAACGCCATTACGGGAAGTATAGATATACTGAGACATTCGCGGATTCCAACGGCGAGTTTGATGACCGAAGTGAACCCCTGACTCTAACAATTCTGCTAAAGATACAACTGGCATATTTTTTTTCTCCTTTCGGGTTTAGCCTCCATCCAGGTGGATTTCCCAAAGAAACACCCGAAATCCTGGATGTGCGATTTTAGACAACTTTTATACAGTAGCACAAGGGGAGTGGGGATTGGGGATTGGGGATTGGGGATTGGGGACTGGGGACTGGGGACTGGGGACTGGGGACAAGGAAGACAAGGGAGACAAGGAAGACAAGGGGGACAAGGAAGAATTGGTAACGGTAACTGATACCTGATAACTGTTAAATGCGGCTACGTGCTAACTGATAACTGTTCACTTTTCGCTGATTTGTTGCTGGATCTCTGCGTAAGCAGCGTAAACACCTTGGACGTTATACCAATTCAGAAAAATCCGGGCAATTTCTAAGGCTAATTGTGGCTTTCCTTGAGCTATTAACCATTGCAAGAAAGGAGCCATTGTTTTTTCATTCAATCTGCCACCAAAAGAAAGAATTCCCCACAGTAAGCGATGCAAAACAGTCATTTGAATCATCATTCTTACTTCCCAGGTAGGATGTTTTCGATAGAAAATTACACCCATCCGTCCCCGTTGGATTTCTTTATCAATTAGTTGGGGAATGTCAGCTAAACTAAAAGCGGGATGCCAATGATATCCTACTGCTTCGGGACATTTAATCAGTTTTAGTCCTAATTTTTTGAGCCTCACGCCTAATTCTAAATCTTCCCAACCGTAGAGTTGAAATTGAGTGTCGAAAAGTCCTGCTTCGAGTAGCCATTTTCGCGCGATCGCCACATTCCCAGTAGCAAAATAAGCGGCAGAAAAATCAGTGATCTTATACGGTTCTGAGGTAGGATTCTCAAAGTTACAAGTGTTAATCACCCAACCATAAGTAAAAACTCGATCTGTTTCTTCATACCCCTTGACTAAAGCGTCCGCGTGTGCTTGTAAAAACTTTTCCGTGACAACTAAGTCGCTATCAATAAAAATAATTGTCTCACCCTGTGCCTTTTCTACGCCTAAATTTCGTGCCGCAGCCGCACCTTGATGACTTTGCAAATAAGTAGTAACATGAGGAAACTCAACTGAATATTTAGCCAACCAATCTAAAGTCCCATCAGTTGAACCATCATCAACCACCACAACTTCATAACCCTCAACAACACTATCAGATTTTAGTTGTTGATTCTCCAAAGATCGCAAACACTTTTCGAGAATTGGGAGACGATTATAAGTAGGAATAACAACACTAAAAAACAAAGACACCTCGACAATTTAACTAACAAATAATTGTAACCCTTATCTTTCTTTGCGCCTACTCGAAGCGAGAACGGCTAACGCCGAATGCGCCTTTGCGAGAGGGAACATTATAATTCCTGCTAACGTCAGATAACTAATACATTTCAGTCAACAAAAACCAGCTTTATGTCCAAATTATTTTTAGCGATCGCCACGCTCTCAACTCTCGCCATTAGCACTACCGTTACTGTAGCAGAAGGCATCTCAGTCGCTCAAGCCCCCAACTGTAACAACCCTCAAACCCAAAGCGAAATTAATCAATGTGCAGCGATCGCCTATCGAAACAGCGATCGGCGCCTTAATCAAGTTTATCAACAATTAGTGCCGCGTTTGTCAAGCTCCCGTAAACAAAAATTAATCCAAGCCCAACGCGCTTGGATAACCTTCCGAGACGCAAGTTGCGAATTCGAGAGAAGCGAATTTCAAGGTGGAACGATCGCACCTGCGATTTACAATGGTTGTTTAGCAGACTTAACTGAAAGACGCACCCAAGAATTAGAAGAATATTTGCAAAATACCCAAAGATAAGAATTCAATAATATTTTCGCCCCTATTCCGTGAAATGGTTTAATATTGTAGTGCGAGCAAAATGCTCGCTTTTAATTATGGCTAATTATTAGGACTGGAATGTTAGAAAAAGCGCTACAACTTAAAGAAGATTTAGTCAATTTTGTCCTCGATGCAGAAGGAGATTTAGCTGTTGCATTAGAATCTTATGCTGCGGCTAATGCAGCGAAAACTTCAGCTAATCCTTTAGCCCAGCGTCAAATGACAATTGATGCTTTTACTTGTGAAGGAAAAGTTGGCGACAAAACACCAATTGATTTATTCATCTCTGAGTCAGAATTATCCCCAGAAGAACAAAATTTAGTTAATAATTGGCAACGCAGTTTCGCTGGTTTATTTGAGATCATTAAAAGCTTACCTGATGGTTTTGAATTAATGAATTGGCTAACTGCCAAAAAATACATCGTTAAGCAACCAGACAAGCAAAAACTAAAAGAAATGGAGCGTTTTAAGCCAGGAGAAATCTTGCTTACTCGCATTGCACCACTTAACGAAAAAGAATGGTTTTTCTTTAGCCCCTATGTCGCAATGGGTAAATTAGGAAAACCTAAATTAGCAGTTGCAATTGGTAATTTCAAAGAAAATTATAAAAGTAATCTCTATGGTGATGCACCAGAATTGTTAGAAGAAGCTTGGGAATCAGTTGCTCGTTATCATCAAGAATTTCTCAACTTTTTTGATGCAGAAAAAATCACAATTTCCGGTCATGAATTAAACAAAAAATTGGCAGAAATCCAAGATAAAATGGTCAAAGATCGCTTAAAAGCGGCGGGAATTGACGAATCAACATCTTTAGGAGAATTAGCCGCAGAAGCAGGAATTTCCGAAGCAGAAATTACCGCAGCCGCAGCCGAATCTGGCGCAGACACCAAAGAAGTTGCGAAAATGTTCAAAAGTGGTAGTAAAATGGTGCTACCCAAAGTAGAATTACCCGAAGAGATTAAAAGAGCAAACGAAGTAACAGCATTTTCTCATCCGCATTGGGGACAAATGTTTATCCCAACTTATACAGAATTTACCCAAATTCTTACTGATTCCGACTGGAAAAATAATCCTCAAGCTGCTTCCTTAGTAAGACAATATTTACAAAACCCGAAAATTAATTACTTTGTTTGGCAACAATTAGCCGAAAAATATCCGACGCAATTAGAGCAACTTTTGCAAGCAATTTTAGAGCGCCCGAATTTTAATTTAAAGCAAGATTTACCAGGTTTACTCAAAGAATATGATAAACCCTTAGAACCAGAACTGCCAGAATCAGCTAGCGTCCCCGTCCATTTACACAATTTATTTCAAGAAGCCGTCGCGCAACTTAATAAGTCCAAGTCAAAATCAAAGGGTAAAAAGAAAAAAAGTAAAGGTTTTCAATAGATATTCTGTAGAGACATTTCATGCAACTAAAAACCTCTCCCCCAACCCCTCTCCTACAAGGAGAGGGGAGCAGAATTACCGACTCAAAATGTTAACTACTCCCCCTTCGGTTGTAGGGAAGGGGGTTGGGGGGTTAGGTTAGACAATTCTTGATTATTAAGGCTTAATTTTCCTAAAAAAAACGCTCCCTCCCAAGACTAGGAGAGAGAGCTTAGTTGAAATGGTTGGTATGGTGTGAGGAGCAAACAACGTAATTCTTGTTTGCGTTACTATACAGCATAATCAGTCGATGTGACGCAGATTTGACAACTAGATGACAATTTTGTCACGGTGTTGGGGACTGGGTTCAGTGAACAGTTAGCAGTGAACAGTGAACAGTTAGCAGTTTATTCGCTAATTGCTTCTTGTCGGCAATATCTACTGATAACTGATAACTGCTCACTGAAAACCCCCTCTCCCAAGTCTCATCCCCGTAACCCAACATCGAATGTAGAAACAAAACCTGACTCAGCCTGGGATAATTCCAGTGTAAGTTGCTTTCCAGAACTGCGATAAAGCCCATCTTGAGGATTTTTAACTAATTGACTTCGCTTGCTAGCGTAGGGCTGACGGTTAAATACTTGTTCTGTCAAAGAATCATCAAAATACAACTGTGAGGAAAATTCCCGTCCTTGATTTGATGTGGGCGACGTGCGAACCTGGAAATGAATATGTACGGCTCGACCTGGATAGCAACCAGGATAAATCGTTCTAAACTGGACGGTTCCATTCTCGTCTGTTAATTGATAGCCGCGCAAGAAATTTTCTGCGGAGGTATTCAAGTTTTGGTAGCTATCTTGTACGCCCGAATAAACGCCTAAAGCATTACAATGCCAAATATCGACAACTGCGTCTGAGACGGGTACGCATTGGCTGCCGTTGACATCAAAGACGCGCAGTGTCAAGATTAGGGGTACTCCGGCTTGGGTGGAAATGACATCGGAACGGTTGAGTCGCTCATCGAGAAAGTAAGGTCCTGGGGTCTGGCGTGGAGTTACGATACATCTAGGGGCTTGAGTGAGAGTAGTTGTCTGGGAGGTTAGGGTTTCTGGGTTTGGGGTGGCTTTTGGTGTTGGAGTGGTCAACTCGGTGGAAGTAGATTGTTGACGGAAACACCCTAAAATTGATGTGGCTGTGGTTGCAGCCATGAAGCTGATTATTTCTCGTCGTTTGAGCATTTTCTTCACGATGTCTAGTTTCCTTTCTCTACTTTTACACCTAGTGTAGTTCACTGGTTTTGGTGTAGCATTCATTGTCTCTGGTTCCCTGGCTATGGCATTTATTGTCTCTGGTTCCCTGGCTGGAGCCGGGGAACGTGGTTTCGAGGCTCCTGCCTCGATGCTAAGATAATTGGAGGAATGGAGGCTCCGCCTCCAGGGGGCAGAGAATGTCATCCTGAGCGAAGCGAAGGATCTCGGAGATCCTTCGCTTCGCTCAGGATGACGTGACTTTCGTGTTTTCCCCCGAGAAAAGTACCTGCGGGTTGAAGATATTGTAGGGAGTCACCAAAGTGTGCTTCCTGTTGACGACAATTTAACGTCCAGAGTAAATCAGTGATTACGCGATCGGGAGAACCCGGAGATGGTGTAGACTTAGTGTGTGTCTTAGACTTGGGGCGAGGTGGAAATCGAGCTTCTTCAAAATAACTATTTTTTAGCTGTAAATTTCCTAATTTTCTTTCTTTTAATTCCTCATCAATTTTTTCAAATAGACAGACTATTTTGCTGCGGAATACTGCATATTCTGGTGGTCGCTGTAATATTTTTGGAATTGTTGCACCACGATCTAGTCCAGTAATAGTGGTCAACTGCGTAATCTCATATCCATTTGGATACAATTTATTGAGAGCATCAGACAAAGCTTTCCAACCTTCATCAGTTAAGCAATACCGATTATTACCCATTAACAAGCCGTATTAGAAATACCCTTGATTATCGACACAGTACGTTTGTCGATAATCAACACTAAGAATTTATTCTACTATATCAACCTAAAATCCTTTGCTGACAAGGCTTGCGGAAATTACCTAATTTTTTAAGGAAAGTTGTCGATCTTCGTGTCGATCTTCGACACCAACGTGAGGACAACCGTAATAAAACTGGGTTATAGACAAAATTCAGTTTACACCCAGGAGAAGACTTATGGAAAGTAAAAATTCCCCGGATTCTCGACAATGCAAGCGTGGCTTTTGCTTCACTATCGCCTTATTTTTAATCGTGGAAACTCCACAAGCTTTGGCTGCTTGGGTTACGCTGTCGGATTTTGTCCCGCGCTTCTTTGCACCGAAAATTGAGGTTGTTCAGCCAGAATGTCAAATCGGCGAACTTGAGTAGCAAAAACGGAAAACGTAGGGGCAAACGCCCTGTGGCTGCCCCTGGAAAACGCATAATTTTTCTTTTCTCGACCAAAGATAAATATAGGAAGTCCGATGAAAACTGCATCAGTACAACACTGAACAGCTTATTAACTCTTAGCTATCTTTTTCAGACTTCCTCTTGCAAGCAGTAGTTGGTACCAACTCGCTTTTCCTTCATTTGTCAATCGGAGAAACGAGTTCATGAAAGCAATAACTTTAATTTTTTCGCTCCTGATTTTGTTCGTTGCGGAGCCTAGCTTTGCTATGTCGGTAGTAGCAAATTCAGCCTCACTACCACCACAAATTAATAATCAGGAATCTGAGCCAAGATGTGAGGATAAGGATGGCAATCTTATCTGTCCTCAATAAACAGCAACAAGGGAATTTACTGTTCCCTGGCTATAGATTTCAGTCGTTTCTGTGCCATCCCAATCCAGATATCTTCATCCTCATCTTCTGGGTTGGCTGCCTCTAAGCAACTATGCCAAATATCTAATGCTACTACACCTTGAGCTTCTTTTACCTGGGCGAGGAGACAAAGAGCGTCAGCGCGTTGACTATCTATTTCTATTGCTTTTTCTAAGTTTTCTAAAGCTTCTTGATGGCGACCTTGTAACAGTCTTGCCCAACCTAAGTTTTTCCACAACGCATACTTAACTGGATCTTGTTCGGCTAAATCTAAACCATCGAGTAGTAACTCGACAGCTTTAGTGTAATCTTGTTTGTGAATGATGTACAAACGACCTAATTGGCTATAAGCAGCAGGTAAACCTAATTCTGCCGATCGCCAATATTTTTCCATTGCACAATCAAAGTCTTGGCGCTTTTGACAATGCCATGCTTGATTGTAAAGAACGGCGCGATTGTTTGGGTTAATTCTTGTAGCAAGATTAAATTTTTCTAACCCTTTAGCTAATTCCCCTTGAGTATAATCTTCTAAACCTTTATTGTTAATAAATTTAGCTAACTGGGGCGAAACAAAATACCATGAAGGTAAACCAATAGTTACTAATAACAAGGCTGCCCAAATTAACTTTATTGTCGGTAAATTAATTGTCGGCAAGAACTGAGTTTTTCTCGGCTGTAATTCCCAATTAAAAGTTGCTGTGCCAGGATTTTGGCAGATTGTTGGTAGCCAACTTGCACAAGGAAATTCGTCTTCTAATCCTTGTAATCTTTCTCTTGCTTCTCGCACTGCTTGATAAAAAGGTTTACCTTTAGCAAAAGCTTGAAGAAAATGCAATAAAAATTCTTGGGCAACTCGATCTGGTACTAATTCACGCATGACAATCATTTGCGGAATGTTTAAGTCATCGAGTTGTTTGGCTAAACCTAAACCATCGCAAGAGTTAAAAATTGCGAGTTTCAAACCATTGTTAACTGCTTTTCTTAAGCCGTACCAAAGTTCGTCGATAGTTAAACTATCATGAGGGTTAATATAAATTCGACCTGTTTCTCCTTCGGTTTCGCTATGTCCGGCAAAAAAGATAATATCCCAAGGTTGTTCCCATAATTGGTCGTTGATTTCTTGCCGTGTTTTCTCAATTAAAAAAACGGTTTCTATATTGGTTAGATTTAACAAAATTTCTCGATCTTTTTCTGTATCAATTCCTTGACTGTTACCGATAATTGCTAAGATTTTTACTTTATTTTTAGTTGGGATAGTAGCTAAGGTTAACGAGCGTTCAAAGTTGGTAGAACCAATTGCTACTTCTGCTTTATTATAGCGTTCAAAAAAGTCCCATAAATGCCAAGGAAGCTTCTGAAGATTATTGTCTTCAGTACGAATTAAGACGCGAATTTCTTCGTCCCGGCTTAGTTCTTCTCGCAAACGAGTATTGATTTCGCGAAAATCTGGGGAAAGTAGCCAGTTATTTAACTCTTTTGCAATTTTTTTCGCTGATTCACGACATTCGCGAATGCGTTTGTTGATACTGCCATTGTATTTGATTTTTTTCGGTTTAATGCGAGTGGGCGATCCTAATGTGCGATATTTTTCTTGCCAATGATGGACAATTTCGGTAGCTAATTCTTGGTTGGCGGGTAAATAACCAGCAATTTCGGTTTCGGGGTGCGAATTTTCTGCTTGAATCTGCAAAGTTACTCGCAATGTCTGGGTTAAATCACCATCTAGCTTGAGGACAACTAACTTACTCATAATTAAGATTGATGAGATGAGCTATGATTATTTTAACTGATTGAGACGGATCTGTTTCAAAAGGAGACCCTCTCTTTTTCAGAGAGGGTTTGGAGGAATGGTTAATTTGGTTACAATCAGCTTGCTAGAAACTGACTACTTTAACTTATTGACAATTTACAAGTAATTTTGTACTAAAAAGGAAGGGTTGTTAAACAGTTATTTTTGGTGGTATTGGGGAATGAGGATAATCAAGTTCGGGAGCAAGAGCAAAAGATTGTTTGTTTGGTTGAGATAAAAGTAAATGATTTTGTTTTAATTCCCAAAGTTTGAGTAAAATCAAATATTCGTAAAAAGCTTGGAGGGTACACCAAACAAAACCAGCTTGTCCATCGAAAATTCCGCGAGAATGTACATATAAAACCAGCGCAGAAAAGGTCGAAATGGTAAGCGTAAAGATAAATCTTTTAAAGCGCGTCGTCTTTCGATTTCGGTGCGTCCCGAAAATAAGTTACGCCAGTTAATTGTTTGATGTTGAAGTTGATAAAGGGTTTCTACGGCTTCGTCTGTAGAATAACGGTTGTGTTTTTCGATCCAGCGACTAAAGCCTTTACTACAGGTATAGTGAGGATAGGTTTGGGTGAGGAAATTAGTTGCACCATTGCAAACTTCTCTTTCTGCATGACCGTAGTCGGTAAAGTAAACTTTGTCTTTGTGTAATAAGCGCAGTTGGTAGCGAGGATATTGGGTACTGCGACGTATCCATTTATTCATAAAGATGACTCGTTCGGCGACATAGTAACCGACGTATTGGGGGTTTTGAATTGCTTGCAAACATTCGTTATATAATGCTGGGGTCATGCGTTCGTCGGCTTCGAGGATGTAAACCCATTTGTGTTTGGTGGGAACATTTTTTAACATCCAGGTACGTTGTTTGCCGTGGGATTCAAAGGTATGCTGTACGATGGTTACGGGACAAAGACTGGCGATGTCGATGGTGCGATCGCTACTGAATGAGTCTACGATGATGACATCGTCGGATAAGAGTGCGGATTTGATACAAGCGCCGATGTCTTGTTCTTCGTTGTGGGTAAGGATAATAATTGAGATCATCTTTCTGAGATAGGGAAAATGTTTAGTCTGATTACACTACGAATTATGTCTAGCGATCGCTTAATTATACGTTTTTTGTGCCATGTTTCTTACTCGTTGGAAAGCGGCAAAATATTCACTGTGGGTAGATAAACTCAGAGGATTGGGGAAGCGAGTATGTTTTTTTTGAGCGGCTTTGATTCCCCAATGAGCGGCTTTGAAAATTTGTGGGAGTAGGGTTTCTTTGGCTTGAGCTTGTTGCCAATACCATCCTTCTTCGGTGGTAGCATATAAAGGAGGTAAACGATTGAGTGCATAGGCGATCGCCTCAGCTTGGTTAATCGATTCCACTACACTTAGAGGTAGGGTTTGAAGCAACTGTTCGACTGCTTCTGTTACCAATGGTTCCATTGCATTTGTGTAAGTAGAAAGTTGTGGTAGTTGCACGATCGAAATTCCTCAATTAATCTCTTTGACGATGAATTTAATTTGGCGATCGCCTTTTTTTGGCGATCTCTGTAACTCTCAAGCTCGAACGTAATTTTACTGAGCCTTTAATTACCTCTCGCTAGAGAACAAGGTTTTTTATGCGTAATTACGGATTTTGTTACAAAAATTTACCTTTTGCGGTAGTTAATGCTCGCGACTTTCACAGATCTCCCAACAGTAGGAGATTTACGATACAGACAACATCAGAATCGATCGAGTATTGTTATTTAATCAAGTCACGGTCGCAATTTGAGTTGTGACTTGCGGACAAAACTACCGAAACAGATGATTATTACCACACAATTTGCCCAAGTTAGCAGCAGTTTACCCGTCAAAGATCCAGTTTATATTTTCTGCATAATACTACTAGCAATTTGGCTTGCACCAGCGATCGCTTATCGCTTGCGTCTTCCTCCTTTGGTAGTATTAATTCTATTTGGGATGATTTTAGGTACAAATGTTTTAGGAGTCCTGGAGAGAGACGCACAACTGATTTTATTAGAAAAAGTCGGCTTACTATACATTATGCTTGCCGCAGGGATGCAAATGGACTTAGGAAATTTGCAGAAAGTCGGTATGCGATCGCTAATTTTTGGTTTACTTACATTTAGCGTTCCTTTGACAATTGGCGTAATCTCAGGTCAATTGCTTGGTTATACTCTCCTAGCTGCGATTTTACTAGGTATAATTTATTCTCCCCATACGTTGCTATCTTATCCGATTATGACTAATTTGGGTATCTCTCAAAAAGAACCTGTAGGTGTAGCGGTGGGAAGTACCGTTGTTACCTCAATTTTAACCTTAATTGGCTTATCGATCGTTCAGGCGATCGCGAGCGGTAATGTCGGTATTTTGCTCGGGATTAAACTATTAATTTTTCTTCCTTTATTAACTTTATTTGCTTTCTGGATTATTCCCCTATTAGGACGCCAAATTTTAGACCCTTTTGCTACATTTCTGACACCTCATTTTGTCTTTGTTCTCGCTTGTTTATTTGTTACAGCTAGCGCCACTTTATTACTAGGAGTTGATTCAATTGTCGGTGCTTTTATTGCCGGATTAGCACTCAACCCCTTAATTCCTTTAAGTAGTCCCTTAATGAAACAAATAGAATTTGTCGGCAACAGTTTATTTATCCCTGCCTTTTTAATTTCTGTCGGAATTCTCTCTAATCCGAGCATTTTATTTAGTAACCGAGAAAACCTCAGTATTATTGTTATTGTCGTAATTGGCGCAGTAATTGCCAAATTTATTGCCGCCTGGCTAGCAGGTCAATTGTTTAAATACCATTTTGATGAGATAATGATAATGTTTAGTCTAACTGTATCTCGCGCCGCTTTAGTCTTAGTAATTGCCTTATTCGGCAAAGATGCAGGTTTACTCAATGAAGGAATTTTTAATGCTGTAATTATCTACATTTTAGTCACTTGTTTAGCAGGACCGATCGCCGCCGAGATTTTTGGAAAGCGCATCGCTACTAAAATTGAGCTTCTTTAGACTGACTTTTTCCAGCTTGCCCGATCTTTTAGAGATTTTAATCGAATGACATTAGCAACAATTTCGGTTATAATTCCAGTTTTAAACGAAGCAAACACGATAGAAAATACTTTACTAAAACTGCAAAAATCCCCAAATAGAGAGATAATTGTTGTTGATGGTGGTAGTCAAGATGATACAGTCCAATTAGCGCAAAATTTCCCCGTAAAAGTTATTTCTCGTCCGAATGTTGGTCGCGCCAATCAAATGAATGCTGGTGCAAAAATTGCTTCTGGGGAGATTTTACTATTTCTCCACGCCGATACTTACTTACCTGCTGGTTACGAAAAATTTGTCCGAGAAACCATATCTCAACCAGGAATCATTGCTGGCGCATTTGAATTAGGAATTGATGCCCCAGGATTAGGCTTGCGGGCGATCGAAAAAATGGTAAACTGGCGATCGCATTTCTTTGCCATGCCTTACGGAGATCAAGCGATCTTCGTGAAAACTACCGTATTTCAAGACATGGGCGGCTTTCCCAATTTACCAATTATGGAAGACTTTGAACTGATCCTGCGTCTCAAACGCCAAGGAAAAATCGCGATCGCGCCCGCAGCAGTGCAAACCTCTGCCCGTCGCTGGCAAAAATTAGGAATCTTCAAAACTACCTTAATTAATCAACTAATTATTATTGGTTACTACTTAAAAATTCCACCCACCCAATTGAAAAACTGGTATCGCAAATTGTAGAGACATTATCTTCAACGTCTCTACTAAATATTTACTTTTTCAACCAACCAGAATACAAATCTACTTGCTCCTTACTTGGCGACTTAATCCTCACAACTTGATAACTACTTGGTTGCGGTTTGCCCAACTTAACCTGATAAGTTTTCAACTCATCCTGATGGAAAACCGTCACCGAAATTTTATCCCCAGCTTGATAATCCTTCAAACGTTCATTAAGTCGATCCGCAGTTACTCGCATTCGGGCGATCGCCAATAACTCATCATCAGCATCAATTCCCGCAATAGCCGCCGGAGAATTATTTTCCACAAACTCGATCGTATCCTTGCCATTTTTGGTAACAACTTTGGCGCCAAAATATGGTACAGGTTCGCTATCTTCAATCTGTTTAATTTTCAAACCAAAAGGTTGCAGATACTCATCAAAAGGTAACTCATCCAAACCATCAATGTAGCGATCGCTAAAGGAGCTTAAATCTGTCTCGGCTACTGATTCTAGCACTTCTAGTAACTCTTCGGGAGTAAAACCCACCTCATCCTTACCAAAACGCTGCCACATAATCTTCATCACATCATCCAGCGATCGCTGATTTTGATGCCGTTTCCGAATCAGCAAATCCAACAACAACGACACCATTTGTCCTTTCAAATAATAAGAAATCTGCGAATTATCGCTATTTGCATCCCGCCGATACAACTTAATCCAAGCATCAAAACTCGACTCACTTAACGGCTGCACTTTGCGCCCTGGTGTCGTCAAATACTTCGTCAAATCTTTACTCAATGCTTCTAAAAAACCATCCGGATCGTAAACTTTTGCTCGCAAAGGAATCAACAGATCGTAATAACTTGTCGTTCCCTCACAAAACCACAACGAAGTCGTATAATTTTCCCCTTCGTAATCAAACTTTTCCAAGGCCTTCGGGCGAATCCTTTTCACATTCCACAAGTGAAAAAACTCATGTGCCACCAACTGCATAAAACGGTCATATTTATCCTTAGCCCGAAAACCAAAACGAGGATAATTCAAAGAAGTCGAATTTTTATGTTCTAACCCACCAAATCCACTACCCGATAAATGCAATAAAAACAAATAACTTTCATAAGGCAAACCACCATAAATCTTCGCTTCCGCTTCAATAATTTTCCTCGTATCAGCAATTATTTTAGTAGGATTTGCATTACCCTTACCCCAAATTGCTAATTGATGAGGTTTACCTAACACTTCAAAATCATAAACTTGGTGAGTCCCAATCTCAAAAGGACTATCAACCAAAGTATCAAAATCTTCTGCCCAAAAACTATTGACTTTATCCTTAATTTCCGGTAAAGCCGTGCTAACTAGCCAATCAGACTTTGGCGGTACAATCCGAACAGTTATCGATTCTTGCTCCCAACCAGGAATAAAAAAGAACAAAGCCGCCCCATTAAAATAGCCGTGGGTAGCATCCAAATGATTCGTCCGTACCGTCAAATCATTGGCAAAAACCCGGTATTTCACCTTAATTTCCGCAACACTTTCCGTCTCAATTTGCCAATGATTTTTGCTCAGTTTTCGGCTAAATAAAATTTTCTTCTCATCACTTGTCTGCGCCCGAAAATCCTGTATTTGTTTCGCATACTCGCGCACCAAATAAGATCCCGGAGTCCAAACAGGCATTTTCAAATCCAATACAGCTGCTTGCCAGTTTGTCACCTGTAACGTCACCTCAAATAAATGCGATTCCGGCACAGACATCGCCACTTCATAATGAATAATCGGAGTAGTTTTTACGGTCAAAGGTTTGTGAATAGCTGTAGCTTTAGTCATTTGCAGTTTCAGCGTAGTTATCTATTCTTTTAACAATCCCAAAAGCGCCGATGCACCAACTGAAAATTGCTATTAACTTGTCTATTAAACTTGAAACCAAAGGGCTTATTTTTTGCCTTTGGTTAGGAGTAAAAACCTAACTATACTCGCCCAGCCAAATGAGTTAACTGTTTGAGATTAATCAAACACAAAGTTCGACGTGAAGGATCTATGTCAACCCAGCCTTTACTTTGTAGTTTCTCCATAATTTTTTTCGTTTCTTCAACACCAATCCCAGAAACATCAGCTAAATCTTGATGGGGAATATTTAATATTTGCGTCCCCTTTTCCGTCGCTTCGCCATAGCTTTCTGCTAGGTAAACCAGGGTATTAGCCAACTTCACGGCGGGCGGTTGATTTCGCAGTTGGAAACGGGCATTAGTTTGCCGCAGACGCCGCACCATTAACTGTAACATTCGGTGATGTAGCTGAGGATCTTTAAACAAAGTTTGGATAAAGCGCTGGGCGGAAACACTGAGTAGCTTCACGTCCGAGAGGGCTACCACATCATTCGATCGCGGCGACTCATCGAGAATCGCCATTTCCCCAAAAAAATCACCCCGACCCATAAGTGCCAGCGTGACAGGCTTTTCCTTAGACAAGCGTCGGACTTTCACCCAACCAGAGATAATGAAATACACCGCGTTGCCCCAAGAATCTTCCATTACCACAGCCCGGTCTTCTGGGTATTCATGTTCTACAGCCACAGAAAGCAGCCAGTCAAGGGTTTCTGGGTTGGCGGTGTTAAATAGCGGGAAAAGCTCGCTAAAAGCTTTAGTCTCCATCAAAGGTTAAATCGCGAGAAAATACAAAGTTAGTGACGCTCACTTGCTCCTAGTTAGCACTCAGAAACTTCTGAAACCAACTCGAACAGCTTTTGAGACGTTCACCAGTATATGCTAGCGGGTTAGAGGTTCCCATGCTTCCATTAGACCACAGGATTCTTGACAACTCCAAGCAACTGACCACAAAAATTAGTGGAGGACTAGCTCTTCCTCCACTTAAATCTTATCAACTGACCAGGGTTAGACGAAAAAAGAAATATTTTAGTAAAATTACCAATCTGACTCTTGCTTTTTCTGAACTGGGTCGCCAGAAAATGGTTGAACGCCCGTCGCTGGATAGCGATCGTCATTCGGTCCAAAAATGCGAGCAACTGCTTCGGAAATGTAGTTACCGATTGTGTTGAAAAATTTGGAGATACCCATAAAATTAACCTCCGTTGATTAAGATATTGAATGCAGTCAATTTAAAAGTTGTCTTTAAATTAACTGCACACTTTCATTATCTCTAAAAATAAATCGAAGAGATTTATTTTTCTGGTTTTGCAATATATTTTTGAAGATGTTTGCAAGAGTTTGTTCAACTTATAATTTCTTGGTATTAGTTAAAGTTTCTCAATGTTGGGGGTTGGGGTTTTCAGTTAACAGTTAGCAGTTATCAGTTAGCAGTTAGCAGTGAACAGTTAGCAGTTAGCAGTTAGCAGTAGTTCTGTGAATTTAATGCTAAACAATCAAATCGAGGGATAATTAAGATTTTAGCTTTAATTGGGCAATAATGATGCCAGCGATCGCGAAAATCGCGGTGGGATAGAAAGCAACTGTATAGCTGCCAAACAAATCTCGGAGTTGTCCGGTAGCGATAGTACCTAAAAAAGCTCCTGTACCATAGGCGGTGAAGACAATGCCATAATTTTTCGCATAATCGTGTGGGTCAAAAAGTTTTAAAGTGGCTGTAGGTGCGATCGCCAACCAACCCCCTAAACAAAGCCAAAATAGAGAAAAGGCAACTAAATAGGTCAAAGTTTGCCCCTCTGTAGCATTGAGCATCAAAATCGAAGCAATGAGAATTAAGATATAGGAGATAGTTGCTGCTCCCTTCGGCTGAAGGCGATCGGTCAACCAACCAAACAAAGGACGACCGATACCATTAAATACGGCAAAGAGCGAAACTGTTATCGCGGCGGTGGTAGCATCTAATTGGATAATTTCCTCAGCTACGGGGCTAGAAATACCGATCGCTGATAGCCCCACAAAGGTGCCGATAGTGTAGCAAAACCAGAGAGCATAAAACAAAGGAGATTCCCAGATTGGTTTTTGCTGATTTCCGGATTTTTGATTACTAACTTTGGGAGTCCAACCCGGAGGAGTCCAGCCGGGAGGAGGTAATTTAAGAGTAGTAGAAATCACCAGAATAATCGCCGTTAAACTAATCCCCAGAATCGTAAAAGTAGGTAGAACTCCATAAGTAGCAATCAAAACTCTCGCCAAAGGTGCAGTCACCAACGGAGAAAGTCCAAACCCCACCGCAGTTAATCCTACAGCAAGTCCAGGGCGATCGGGAAACCATTGGGCTGAAACTGCCAGAGGAACACCATAAGCAATCCCAACTCCCGCACCTGCAATGATTCCATAGGTAATCGTTAAAAAAAAGATATTTGTAGTTAAGCTGGAAAGAATATAGCCAACTCCCGTGACTATCCCACCAATCGCGGTAATTTTGCCCACACCAATCCGCTTAAGATAAAATCCCGTAATCGGCATCAACAGGGCATAAAGGACTAACAAAAATGTGAATGGTAACAAACTTTGAGTTGCACTGATGCCAAATAAGTCTTCTAGAGGTTTGCGAAAAATACTCCAAGAATAAACTGTTCCTAAACACAGTAAGACAACTGAGCCTAACGCGATTAAAAACCATCTGCCTTTAGCTGCGGGTAAGCCAAAAAGCTGAACTGATTGCCTGTTAATCATAACGGGACTCTAGATATATTGACCAAGAAACTACCCACAACCTATTAAATCACCTGTTGCTCGTTAATTAGGTACAGACTTTCAGTAGTTCGAGAATTAATGTCACCAGATAATAACTTTTGAGCAATCATTTTTCAGCCATATCTAAGGATTGCCACTGGTAATGCGAAGTATTTTATCCTTGTCCGGGGGGCAATTACCTCGTCCGTCGCAGTTGCTAGTAGTGACATAAAGTTCACCATCGGGTCCCATAATTACTTCCCGAAGCCTACCGAACTCATTTTGAAAATATACCTCATGACTCTGAACCTGCGCGGGAGATTGGGGTTCAAACGTAACCCGATGTAGGTGTCTAGCACCCAAAACCCCCATTAACAAGCTACCTCGCCATTCTGGAATAGCGTCGCCAGTGTAAATTGCTGCGCCACCTGGAGGTACGGCTTCATCCCAAGTCAGAGAAGGAGGTATCATCCCTTCTCTATCTTGGCAACCGTAGATAGGGGGCCAACCTAGGTTAGCACCTGCACTGGCTACGCTAACTTCATCGTGTCCAGTTCTACCCAATTCCCCACTCGGACCGTGGTCAGTTATAACTAGGGTTGAGGGGTCTAACCAATCAAATCCTTGGGTATTGCGAATACCGATAATATAGGCAGGATTGCCCGGAAAGGGATTGTCTTCGGGAACTTCTCCTTCTGGAGTCACGCGCAAAATTTTTCCCGCAAGGCTGCTAACCTCTTGGGAACTTTGGGGATTTCTGGCATCGCCAGTGCCGATGTAGAGCATTCCCTCGGGTCCGAAGCGTAGACGACCGCCATTGTGGAAGCGTGCGACTGGTATATTATCAACAATGATTTTATCGGGTGAGGCACTGGTGTTATCTGGCGATAGCTGCCACCTCTCAACTAAATTGACCGATGAGCCGTTGCGGTCTGCGGTGTAGTAAATGTAAAAGAGTCGATTACTAGCAAATTCAGGGTGAGGTACGATATCTAGCAATCCTCCTTCTCCTCTAGCTGTTACGGGAACAATGGCGACAGGTTCGCTTTGTAGTTGCCCGTTCTGTACTAAGCGAATTCGTCCAGGACGTTCAGTTACTAGCATATCTGTGGCTGAGATAAACAGTATTCCCCAAGGTATTTCTAAACCGGAGACGACTTCTTCGGCTTGCACGGCTACTTGTCCTGGGGAACCGTAACCATCTTCAATGAGAATACAGTTGCGGTTTGCTAATGCTACTGCTTGAGTTGGGGTTTGGGGTTGAGTGGGATTATTGGGTGCTGATGATGTTGGCGTGTCTCCGTTGTTGATGCGAGATACTTCCGGAGTTGAGGTGTTGCAGCCAGTCAGTGCTATGAAGCACAAAGCCATCCATAGCCTACCTGTGAGGGATTTCTTGCACTTGATTGTTTTACTCATCCTTTTCGCTGTTAATTTTGACGATCTTAGCGAAACAGCCCTGCCTGGGAAATCGGCTAGGCGGAGGGTTCCTTACTAATATTTTTGGTAAAATCTACTATAATTTTAAAAAGCTAGGCAATTGTAGATACTATTAGGATTAAATCATGATGAGAGAAAATCGGCAACTGAGCCTGCGTGCCGAGGATTACAGCCTGCTAACCGATCTGTACCAGTTGACAATGGGCGCTTGTTATGCAGGTGAGGGAATTGACTTGAAGAGGGCGAGTTTTGAGCTATTTGCGCGAAAGTTGCCCGATCGCTTCGGCTATATTATTGCGATGGGGCTGGAACAGGCTTTGGATTATCTGGAGCAATGGTATTTTACGCCGAGTCAAATTGAGTCTTTGCAAGCTACGGGGATTTTTGCGGGCGCACCAGCCAGATTTTGGTCGATTTTAGAGTCCGGGCGCTTTTCTGGGGATGTTTGGGCGGTGCTGGAGGGAACGCCGATTTTCCCCAATGAGCCGTTTTTGCGGGTGGAAGCCCCGCTTTGGCAGGCGCAATTAGTCGAGACTTATTTGCTGAATACACTTAACTACCAAAGTTTAATTGCCACTAGAGCGGCACGGATGCGCGATGTGGCGGGCGAAAAGGCAAAGTTGTTGGAATTTGGCACGAGAAGGGCTTTTAGTCCTCAAGGGGCAATGTGGGCTGCTAGAGCGGCTTTGGCTGCGGGGATGGATTCGACATCGAATGTGTTAGCAGCTTTACAGCTTGGGAGAAAGCCAAGTGGGACAATGGCTCATGCTTTGGTGATGGCGTTTGGGGCAATTTCGGGGAGTGAGGATGAGGCTTTTGCAGCTTTCAGTCGCTATTTTCCGGAGGCTGCATTGTTAATTGATACTTATGATACAGTCGCTGCCGCCGAACGTTTGGCAGAACAGGTAAAGAGAGGCGAACGAAAAGTTGCTGGGGTGAGGTTAGATTCTGGGGACTTAGCAAAATTATCGCAAAAAGTGCGATCGCTGCTGCCGCAAGCAACTATTTTCGCGAGTGGTGACATTGATGAGTGGGCGATCGCGCAATTAAAGCGAGAAAATGCTACCATCGACGGCTATGGTGTCGGGACGCGACTGGTGAGTGGAAAACCAGTTAATGGTGTCTACAAATTAGTGGAAATTGACGGTATTCCGACTATGAAGCAGTCTAGCTCAAAAGAAACTTATCCGGGACGCAAGCAAATCTTTCGTCATCAAAACAATCGCGACAGATTAGGTTTAGCTTCGGAAACTCCTACCAGCGAGGAAAAGCCACTGTTGGAGTTAGTCATGCAACAAGGTAAGCGAATCCAAGAAAGGGACAGTTTAGACGAGATTGCCGCGAGAGTTGCTGCTTCTGTAGCTAGTTTACCCCAGGAAACTCGTCAAATTGACGAACCTCAACCAATTAAAGTGGAAATTTCGTCAGGATTGCAACAGCTAAAAACCGAAGTCGAACAAAGATTAGAACAAGAAAGTTGTCGTTAGTCGTTCTGAGGATATATGAGCAGAATAGCATTATTTGGCACCAGCGCCGATCCACCGACAGCCGCCCACCAAGCAATTATACGCTGGTTAGGAGAACATTACGATCGCATCGCAGTCTGGGCATCCGATAATCCGATGAAAAGCCATCAAACTCCTTTGTCACACCGGATGAGGATGTTGCGATTGTTAATTGCTGATATCGACAGCGACGTTAAGAATATTAAACTACATGAAGAGTTAAGCAATCCCAGAAGCTTACATACCGTCCGCAAAGCCCAGGAAATGTGGGGAAAGGAAAACGAATTTACCTTAGTAGTCGGTTCCGATTTAATTGCCCAAATGCCCAAATGGTACCAAATTGCAGAACTACTCGCACAGGTTAAAGTATTAGTAGTCCCTCGTCAAGGATATACGATCGCTGATGACGATTTAGAGGAAGTGCGAAATTTGGGTGGAAACTGCGAAATCGCTGATTTCCAAGCCCCCCCAGTTTCCTCAACCGCTTATCGCGAACAAGGAGACACGAATATTATTACCCAACCTGTTGAGGACTACATCCAACAAGAGCATTTGTACCTATGCCACAACCAGGCACAAACACGCTAAGACAACAAACTTTAGCCAACTTCAAAGTTGGGGTAGATAACGTCATTTTTTCCGTCGATACCAAGCATAACCGATTGCTGGCATTGTTGGTGAAACGCGATCGCGAACCGTTTTTTGGGAGTTGGAGTTTACCAGGAACTTTAGTCCGCGATGGGGAATCTTTAGAAGCTGCGGCGCATCGCATTCTAGCGGAAAAAATTCGCGTGAATAATCTCTACCTCGAACAACTTTACACTTTTGGCGGTCCGGGACGCGACCCTAGAGAAGCCCCTGATAGTTACGGAGGGCGTTATCTTTCGGTAAGTTATTTTGCTTTAGTCCGTTATGAGGAAGCTGAGTTAATTAAGGAAAATTGTACGACGCGAAATTCTTGGTTCGATATTCAAAAAACACCTCGGTTAGCTTTTGACCATAATCGCATTTTAGATTATGGTTATCAACGTTTGCGGAATAAATTAGAATACAGTCCCATTGCTTTTGATGTGTTGCCGGAACTGTTTACTTTAAATGAAGTTTACCAACTTTATACGACGGTTTTAGGTGAGAATTTTGCCGATTATTCTAATTTTCGTACTCGCTTATTGAAGCTAGGTTTTCTATCAGATACGGGGGAAAAAGTCAACCGAGGCGCAGGTCGTCCAGCTTCTTTATTTCGCTTTAATGCGGAAGCTTTTGCCCCATTGAAAGATAAAGCTTTAGTTTTTGTTTAAAGGAGGAATTTTAGTTATGAGCGTTCTTTATCAAGATGATTATATTGTTTGCGATGATGACGGGATTACAATTAATTTTTACTATTTTCCTGTCGGGAGCAAACGAATTCTTTATAGTGATATAATTAGTTACCAAGAAGATTCTCGGAACTTTTTTCCTAGTTCGGGACGGATTTGGGGTATGGGTTTCACTCCGGAATGGTTTAATTTAGACCCTAAACGTTTCTGGAAAACTAAATATATCACCATTGAAGAAAAAAATAATTGGGTGAAATCAGTAATTACGCCGGACAATGGGGAAGCAGTCATGGCTATTTTAAAAGAAAAAGTCAGTTGATTAGCTTGAATTAAATTATCTCGGTTGAGTTAGAAAAAAGGTAATTTTATTAGATAAAAATTGAGTAATTAAATTTCAGTTAAATGAGCATACTTGATGAAGTAATTAACCGAAAAAATAACCGATAAAATCTAAATTTTAACCACAATGAAAATCGCGATCGCACAACTTAATCCGATAATTGGCGACCTCAAACATAACGCAACCGAAATCCTTGCGGCGGCGGAAATAGCTGCAAAGCAAGGAACGCGGCTACTACTAACTCCGGAATTATCATTATGTGGCTATCCCCCACGAGATTTACTGCTATATCCGGGCTTTGTGGAATTAATGTTAGCAGAATTAGAAAATTTAGCCGCAAAATTACCCAAAAAAATAGCAGTTTTAGTGGGAATCGTAGACCCAAATCCCCAAGCTGGGGAAATGGGTCAAAAACCTTTATTTAACAGTATAGCCTTCCTAGAAAATGGGCAAATAAAGCAAATATTTCACAAACGTTTATTACCCACTTACGACGTTTTCGACGAAGACCGTTATTTTGAACCAGGACGAGAAAGTAATACCTTTATTTTAGGAGAAAATGGTCAAGAAATCCGCGTCGGCGTGACTATTTGTGAAGACTTATGGAACGACGAAGAATTTTGGGGAAAACGCAGTTATGAACAAAATCCGCTTCAAGATTTAGTAGTAGCAGGAGTAGATTTAATTGTCAATTTATCCGCTTCTCCTTATAGCGTCAGCAAGCAAAAATTGCGAGAAGCAATGTTAGGTCATGCAGCCCGTCGCTATCAAAAAGCAATCATTTATACTAATCAGGTTGGCGCTAACGACGACCTGATTTTTGATGGAAGTTCAGTAGCATTTAACCAGGTAGGTGAGTTAGTATTAAGGGCAGTTAGCTTTGCCAAAGACTTGCAAATTATTGAGTGGGATTACGAGAAAAAAGACTTATTGAGTGCGACAATAACACCAGCACAAGAAAGCGAAGAAGAAGAAATTTGGTCAGCATTAGTCATGGGAGTCCGAGACTATGCAGCCAAATGTGGATTTCGTCAAGTAGTAATTGGTTTAAGTGGAGGGATAGACTCAGCATTAGTTGCCGCGATCGCCGTAGCCGCAATGGGAGTTAAAAACGTCCTCGGCGTCTTAATGCCCTCACCTTATAGTAGCGAACATTCCCTCGCCGATGCCCAAGCCTTAGTCAATAATTTAGGGATCGAAAGTCAAAAACTGCCCATCGGGGAGATAATGAAAACTTACGATCGCACCTTAGAACCCTTATTCGCAGGAAGCGAATTTGGCGTAGCCGAAGAAAACATTCAATCGCGAATTCGAGGTAACTTATTAATGGCGATCGCCAATAAATTCGGTCATCTTCTCCTGTCCACAGGAAACAAATCAGAAATCGCCGTCGGTTATTGTACATTGTATGGTGACATGAGTGGCGGACTAGCCGCGATCGCCGACGTTCCCAAAACCCGCGTTTATAGCCTCTGTCGCTGGTTAAACCGATCTCGCGAGGTCATCCCCGAAAACATCATTAACAAGCCCCCCAGTGCCGAATTAAAGCCCGATCAACTTGACCAAGATTCCCTCCCCCCCTACCACATCCTCGACGACATCCTTTACCGAATCATCCACAAACACGAATCATCCGCCCAAATCAGTGCCGCAGGACACAATCGAGAAATCGTCGCCAAAGTCATGAAGCTAGTAGCCCGCGCCGAATTCAAACGTCGCCAAGCCCCTCCAGGCTTAAAAATAACCGATCGCGCCTTCGGTACCGGATGGCGAATGCCTATCGCTAGTCAGTGGTTAAATCCCAGATCCTAAGTACAGTTATCAGTAAACAGTTATCAGTCATCAGTGAACAGTTAGCACTTAGCAGTTACCAGTAGACATTGGAGACAAAAAGCAATTAGGGAATAAACTGTTCACTGGTCACTGTTCCCTGTTCACTGAACCCAGTCCCCAATCCCCAACAACCAAAATTTATGAACAATGAAAAAATTTTACTATCGCAATTACAGTTATTTTTTCCAGAAATTGCCGAAAACTATACCGAATCAGGGATTGAAGAACTATTTCCCGCACCATTACTATCCAACCTAACACCCACATTCAACCTAAAATTTCAGAACCAGGAACGAAAAATAATTGCCAAAGTTCGGAAAAACAACTCAAGAAAAGGTATAACCGAATCTGGGTCTAGTAAAAAACCACGAAACTCAAAAAAGAGAAAAAAGCTCAAAAGAGCGAAAATCGATCGAAACGATAGGATAGAGAGTCAGAACTTAAAGGAGGGAAAAGTGATTCCGAACCCATCATTACAGATCCAAGAACTGGCGATCGCACTTTCAGCCAGCAACATCAACCCAACCATGTTCACCCACGACTTCCTCAAAGTTAGTGGTATTGTACCTGGCGATTGGGAACTAGCCCGCAAACCTGTTATTAACCCTCGCGCTTCCCAAATCAGCTTTAAAAACGGAGTCAACGTAGCTGCACAACCGGGGACTGTCACCTTCTTTGAAGGTATGGCGAACAAAACCCCCGAACAAATGCAAGTTTCCAATGTAGTTCGTAACTCCGTGGAAAAACTCGCCCAAGCTGACTATCGAGCGATCGTTATTAGCCCAAAAAGTCTCTTCGCTTGGAAAGAAGGCGAAGATATCGCCAAAAACTTTATTACTAATACCCTCATTGCACCCGGACCCTGGCGAGAATACGGCAAAGGTCCAGCACAAGCAACCATCAACTTCCTTTACCAGTTAGACCGTTGTTCAATGAGTTTGAGTGTCAACGACGCTCGTCTCCAACAACAAGATAAGTCGGCAATTCCGGCTTTACTATTCTCTGGTAACTTTAACTACAACCTCGCTCAATACAGTCCCCAAGAGCGCATTAGTCAAATTTATCAACGCATTGATAGTTGGCAAGCTGACTTTGACACCTATCGCGAAATCGTCAATCAACGCTTCTTAGGACAACAACAAAGCGTCTTCCCCATGTAGATAACGCTTTAACTTACGGTACGGCTTTTTGCCGTACCTAATTTTTAGTTAAGAAACCACAGATAAACACAGATAAAAAATCCCTAATCAGCAAACTGGGGTAATTTTACTCTCCCTTACCTTGAAGGGAAAGGAGTTAGTGGGTTAGGTTAGACAATTCTGGGTAGAAACTAAAAAAGTTCTCCTAACTTATTTAAGGCATTGGCAGCGCTCTCCTATATAACTTAAAATTATTATCAAATTACCTTTAACCAGCCATTTATTTCCGAGGTAAAAAAGCAGTGAATCTGGAAAAAATACCAATAAAATCTACTTTTACTTACCTAATCAAACATCAAAAACTAACACCTTATTTATTCTTACTTCCAGCAATTATAATTCTCGGATTAACAGTATTCTTACCAGCCCTACAAGCATTTTATCTCAGCTTCACCCGCTACGAATATGACCTAACTCTCGCTCCCGAATGGATAGGTTTAGCTAACTTCCAACGTTTATTCCAAGACAAAGTATTTTGGCAAACCTTAAAAAACACCTTACTTTATCTCATTGGAGTTGTACCAATTTTAGTAATTTTACCCCTCGGACTAGCCATTTTAGTTAATCAAAAACTACGGGGAATGAATTGGTTTCGTACCGCCTTTTATACTCCAGTCGTAATTTCAATGGTAGTAGCAGGAATTGCCTGGAGAGCAATCTATGCTTCCAACGGCTTACTAAATCAATTTTGGCAACAATTAGGTTTTGAAAATGGTATTCCTTGGTTAACAAGTCCTAACTTAGCACTAGGGAGTGTCATGGCGGTAACAATTTGGAAAGGCTTAGGTTATTACATGGTAATTTATTTAGCAGGTTTGCAAACCATCCCCGAAGAACTTTACGAAGCCGCCGCCATTGACGGTTCCGATGGTATTATTAAACATTGGGATATTACCATCCCTTTAATGCGTCCCTATCTAATTTTAGTTGCAGTAATTTCCGCAATTTCGGCAACAAAAGTATTTGAAGAAGTTTATATCCTGACTCAAGGGGGACCCCGCAATAGCACCACGACCGTAGTTTACTACGTTTACGAACAGGCATTTCAAAATCTAGAGATTAGTTATGCCTGTACAATTGGCTTAGTGCTGTTTTTAATAATTCTGGGACTCTCAATTTTGAACTTGTATCTCTCGCGCGAGCAAAACTACAGTCAATTCTCTTAAACTGTTTGTCCTTTAAAACTTATTCTCAGGAATGGGTTTAAACTAATTAATTAGATGCGATCTTACTAATAAAACAGGGAGGTATTATTTAAGCTGTTTATATCTCACTAACAAAGGATTAGGTTGCAAATTTGTTTGCTGTTGTTGGGGAACCACAGTAAGATAAGGACTTAGTAACTCATCCTCTACCCAACCAGAGTAATACTTCACCTCAGTAGTATTTTCCGTCAGTTCCAAAATTTCTAAGTCACCACGAATGGTATTATGGTCGAAGCCATTTCGATCGGAAATAAACCCACTTTTACTAATACCTTGAGGTCCACCCCCAGAATAATTCAAACCTACCTCATCCCAACCACGAACAAAACTATCACCATCCCAATGCCAATTGACCCCAACCCAGTAAACTGGAGGTAGCCAAACTGGAGGTTGATAATCACCTCGATATGTATTATCCCAAGATTCAGCGCCAATCTCGTCTAAATTAACAGTAAAGCCGTCATCATATCTTACCTCATAGCGACCTGTTCGTTCCTCAAAATTAACAGGTGAAAACCACAAAACTTCGACAGTTTCTTCACTTTTAAGAGTAGTGAGAGCTGACTCAGCTAAAGAGCTATTGTACAACGGTATACCTTCACTTGGTATTTCTGACATCAGTGCAAACCGCCAACAATTCCAACTATCTTGATTATTTATATTTTGCCATTCTATCTGACAAATACCGTTACCAGTACCTACCCAAAGTTGGTCATTTTCGATTAATAATTGGCTAGGAATAGCACCCACCATTGAACTATTTTCCACACGATAACTTTGCAACGAACCAGACTGAAGATTATTTGCATCAGGGCGATATGCAACTAATCCCATTCCCGGAAGAAAGGGATTACCTTCCCCAGCAATTTTTGTACCTATCCAGAAAGTAGGATTATCTGCTTCACCAGCTATCACTAAATCAGTAATTTGTTGACTTTTAATCTCTTCTGGCTGAATAATAGTTATTGCCTCAGTTTCCGGATTGTAATTAACAATTGTCGCAATTCCGCCGCTTCCTTCCCCTTGTTCTGAGGAAATAGCCCAAAAAAAACAATTATCATGTTGGAGGGCGGCTGTGACTTTAGCTACGCCTAAATTAAAGCCTGTTTGAGATTGCTTGACATCTTCTAAAGTATAGAGAATGTGACGCTGTGGCTGAGGATTATCTGGAGTAATTAATTCTAAAATAACTTGTTCTGCTTGTTGTTCAAAGTTAGGGAAAGGATTAGGTTGAAGATTGACGCGATATTGATAAGTTTTGCCGTTTAATTCAATGATTTCGTAAGGAGGATTGCTTAATTTGTTGATAAATTCTTGCTGATTTTCCTCAGATAATGCTTCTTTGTCGAAAGTCGTAGGCTGAATTGTCCAAGTTTTGTTACCTCGACAGAAAACAAAATCATAATTGATAGTTTGAAAGCGAACTGTATCTGCATCAGCGATAATATTTTGGGGCTGATAATTAAAACGAGAGTAAAAATCCTCTCTCGGCTGCAATGGTTTTAAGACGGCTTCCTCAGCGACAGGTTGGGGACAATTAGCTACATTACCAATATTTTGATTTGTAGGGCGAATTGTTGACTCACTGCAAGAGTTTAATAACCAAACTAGACTTATAATTGTGAAAATACGTTTTTTCATTGTTTCCTCAAAGATCGATCTTTTATTCAAGAGGACGATATAAGTATAATTTCGGATAAATTGGATCGCAAATTACCCAATCAATATATATAGTCCGAATAAACCCGGAATAAAAATTCCCTGAATTTTCTTCGTGCAGAATTAATCTCTATTTAATTTACCATTAAGCTTTTAACTATTACTTTTACTTCATTTAAATGATTAAACGACCAGGATAAAAATTTAGATCTTTATTATAATCTTTGAAAACGCTGGTTTTCCTAAGTTAATCTTCAAAAAAACTTTTCTGGTTACGGCAAATATTAAAAAAATATAAAAGTAGTCAGGCGAACATTTTCTAACTAGCTAAAAAAGTTAGAATAAGAGCAAAGCTTAAAAAATATCCTTCCTTTAAATTTGCTCTTTTTCAATGGTAATTCAAGCTGAACGTCCAAATATTAGCCACAAAGTCCCCAAAGCCAGACGAGACTACAATTCTTGGGTGGCTACAGAAACACTGGAAGATTATGCTTTACGTTTTGCCCCAAAATCTTATCGGAAATGGTCGGAATTGCTAGTGGCAAATACAGCTATAGGTGGTATTTCTTTTTTGGCTTTAGAAGCTATTGGGGGTTCCTTAGCAATTAATTATGGTTTTGCCAATTCTTTTTGGGCAATTTTAGTTGTTTCGGTAATTATTTTCCTGACAGGTTTACCGATCGCCTATTACGCTGCCAAGTATAACATCGATATGGATTTGCTGACAAGGGGTGCAGGCTTTGGCTATATCGGCTCGACGATAACTTCGCTAATTTATGCTTCTTTTACGTTTATTTTCTTTGCTTTAGAAGCGGCAATCATGGCTCAGGCATTAAATTTGTATTTTGGGCTACATTTAGCGATTGGTTATGTGATTTGTTCGCTGATAATTATTCCTCTGGTATTTTTTGGGGTAACTTTGATTAATCAGCTACAGCTTTGGACGCAACCGATTTGGTTTGTTTTAATGGTTATACCTTATATTTGTGTTATTTATAAGGAGCCAGATGCGCTCTCAAATTGGTTTAATTTTGCGGGAAATTCAGCTAGTGGAGCAGGTTTCGATCCGCTTTTGTTTGGGGTAGCGGCGACGGTATCTTTCTCTTTAATTGCCCAAATTGGCGAACAAGTAGATTATTTACGATTTTTACCAGATCGAAAAAAAGGCAATTGCTGGCGGTGGTGGTTAGGGGTAATTGGAGCTGGTGCTGGTTGGATTATTTTGGGCGGTGCGAAACAGTTGGGTGGTGCATTTTTAGCATCTTTAGCTGTCAGTCAAGGAGTGAGTTTGGAGAGTGCGAAAGAGCCAATTCGGATGTATTTAGCTGGTTTCGCGGATGTGTTTGCTAATCCAGAAATAGTATTAGCAGTAGGAACTTTTTTTGTGATTGTTTCGCAGATAAAAATTAACGTAACTAATGCTTATGCAGGTTCCCTCGCTTGGTCAAATTTCTTTTCTAGAATAACTCATTCTCATCCGGGACGGGTGGTGTGGTTGGTGTTTAATGTGGCGATCGCACTTTTGTTGATGGAACTGGGCGTATTTCACACCCTCGAAGCTATTTTAGGATTATACTCGAATGTAGCGATCGCCTGGATCGGTGCCTTAGTTGCCGATTTAGTCATCAATAAACCCCTCGGCATCAGTCCCTCGTATATTGAATTCAAGCGAGCCTACCTCTACAATATCAATCCAGTGGGTTTTGGGGCGATGCTAATCGCTTCCGCAGTCGCGATCGCCTCTTTCCTCGGCGCATTTGGGGATTTTCCTCGTGCTTACTCTAGTTTCCTCGCTCTTGGTTTAGCCTTTATTCTCTCACCAATTATCGCCTTTCTTACCAAAGGTAAATACTACATCGCTAGGCAAAACCCATATTTTTTAAGTAACAATACTTACAGCTTAGTAACCTGTTCAATTTGTACTCAAGATTACGAGCAACAAGATATGGCTTACTGCCCTATTTATGATAGCAATATTTGCTCTTTATGCTGCTCTTTAGATGCTAATTGTCACGATAGTTGCAAAAAAACCGAAGCTAACAAATATCAACCAGTGTTTGATTGTCTAGAAAAAATTTTCGCAGCTAAAATTTCTCCCCAATTAAGCAAACGATTGCTCAAATTTGGGATTATTTTTAGTTTAGTATCTGGAGCATTCGGAGCCTTATTTGTTCTCGTTTACTATCAATCAATTTCTACTACAATCGAATTTTCTCAAACCGATTATCTGCGCTTCCTCTTACTCAAATTATCTGCTGCCACAGTAATGATAATCGCTATCGGTACTTGGTGGTTAGTGCTATCAGAAGAAAGTCGCTTTCTAGCACAAGAAGAACTTGACAAACAAAATAT
This sequence comes from Oscillatoria salina IIICB1, assembly GCF_020144665.1. Lineage (NCBI taxonomy): Bacteria > Bacillati > Cyanobacteriota > Cyanophyceae > Oscillatoriales > Oscillatoriaceae > Oscillatoria > Oscillatoria salina. The sequence goes on from NZ_JAAHBQ010000006.1 coordinate 70,599, forward strand.
TCAACTCCAACAAGAAATAAAAGAGCGTTACGCAGCCGAAAAAGCCTTATTTCAACTCACAGATGAATTAGAAAAGCGAGTTGAAAAACGAACCGCAGAACTCCAAAATGCTCTTGACAATTTGCGTTCGATGCAATTACAACTAATTCAAAGCGAAAAAATGTCTACTTTGGGTCAATTAGTAGCAGGAGTTGCTCACGAAATTAACAATCCTCTGAGCTTTATTTCTGGGAATATAAGCTGCGCGCAAACTTATTTAGAAGACGTTTTTAATCACCTCGAACTTTATCAGGAACAGTTCCCAAATCCCGGAGCAAAAATTGAGGAGGATGCTGAAGAAATTGATTTAGATTATCTCAAAGAAGACTTACCCAAATTAATTTCTTCAATGCAAGAAGGAACCGAGCGAATTCGCAATATTAGTACCTCGTTACGCACCTTTTCTCGTGCTGATACAGACAGCAAAGTTAAATTTAATCTTTATGAAGGAATTGATAGTACCTTACTAATTTTAAAACATCGCTTGAAAGCTAACAACAAACGTCCGGCAATTGAGATAATTAAAGAATACGGTAATTTACCTCCTGTTAATTGTTATCCAGGACAACTTAATCAAGTATTTATGAATATTATCGCCAATGCAGTTGATGCTTTAGATGAATTAAATCAGGGTCGTAGTTACGAAGAAATTGAGTCTCAGCCGAATCGAATTATGATTTGTACTGAAGTTAATCCGGAACAAACATCTGCTTTGGTGCGGATTAAAGATAATGGAGTGGGAATGACAGAAGAAGTCAAAGCAAAAATTTTCGATCACTTATTCACTACGAAAACTGTAGGGGAAGGAACGGGTTTAGGTTTATCTATTTCTCGCCAAATTATTGTGGAAAAACATCAAGGTAAGTTAGAGTGTAATTCTGTAGTTGGTGAGGGAACTGAGTTTATAATTGCAATTCCTCTTTAAGTTGGTAGTCAGTGCTTTAGCGCTGCTTGAAATGCGGACTAAAGTCCTCACTACTAACTCTTTCTTTAAGTTGGTAGTCACCGCTTTAGCGCTGCTTGAAAATGCGGACTACGAACTCTTTCTTTAAGTTGGTAGTCAGTGCTTTAGCGCTGCTTGAAATGCGGACTAAAGTCCTCACTACTAACTCTTTCTTTAAGTTGGTAGTCAGTGCTTTAGCGCTGCTTGAAATGCGGACTAAAGTCCTCACTACTAACTCTTTCTTTAAGTTGGTAGTCGGTGCTTTGGCGCTGCTTAAAATGCGGACTAAAGTCCTCACTACTAACTCTTTCTTTAAGTTGGTAGTCAGTGCTTTAGCGCTGCTTGAAAATGCGGACTACGAACTCTTTCTTTAAGTTGGTAGTCAGTGCTTTAGCGCTGCTTGAAATGCGGACTAAAGTCCTCACTACTAACTCTTTCTTTAAGTTGGTAGTCAGTGCTTTGGCGCTGCTTGAAAATGCGGACTAAAGTCCTCACTACTAACTGTTTCTTTAAGTTGGTAGTCAGTGCTTTGGCGCTGCTTGAAAATGCGGACTAAAGTCCTCACTACGAACTCTTTCTTTAAGTTGGTAGTCGGTGCTTTGGCGCTGCTTGAAATGCGGACTAAAGTCCTCACTACGAACTCTTTCTTTAAGTTGGTAGTCGGTGCTTTGGCGCTGCTTGAAAATGCGGACTAAAGTCCTCACTACTAACTGTTTCTTTAAGTTGGTAGTCAGTGCTTTGGCGCTGCTTGAAATCTGGACTAAAGTCCTCACTACTAACTACTGAAAACTTAGGTAAAGAGGAGAATTGCTGTTTGGATTAAACCGACGATTAAACCTAAAATTCCGCCTAAATTAACGATCGCCTGTAGCTCACTTTTCACAATTCCCTGAATAGTTAATTCCAATTGTTCGGGGGTAGTGGCGTTTACACGCTCAACAATTACTTGGTCGATTGATAAAATGGGAATAACTTTGGTGACAATTTTTTCTAAATCTTCTTCCAAATAACGCTCTAAAATCAAAGCCAGTTCGTAAGAAATGGTTTCCAGAGAACTATTAACAACTGCGGAGTTACGCAAGCGATTAATTAACAGTACACCAACCTTGTCCCAATCAATAGATTGACCAAATCCTTGAATAAAATCGGTACCTTTGTCTTGGATGTAACTACGCACAGTTTCGCGAGTAGTTTTGCGTAACTGTCGCACAGTCGAGACAGGTAAATTTTGCAAAGAGAGATTTTTGAACCAAGTGCGGAGGCGATCGCGTACTTCTAAAGTTAAAATTAATTCTTGTAAGCGAGCATTCGCTACCTCTTTCTCATCCAAGCAAAATGTCCGCAACCGAGTCAAAGCATTACGCAAACCGAATAAATTTGCCACCACCCAATAAGTACCGCTTGACTTTTCGCGGAAACCCTCATCGATAATTTGAATATTGCGATCGGTAAGAAAATCAACGATCGCCTGTCGCAGTAAATCTGGTGGTAGCGCTACTTCTAGTATCCAATCAGAAAGCTTTCTCGCTTGCTCGTCAGTAAGCTGAAACTCTAATAAAATCTGATCGAAAATTTGGTTAATCTGAACTTCGAGAAAATCCTCTCGACGTGCTAAAACCTTAAGTAGACGAGGTAAAGATTGTCCAACCAAATCTCGCAGAATATCTGCGATAATCTTCGCAGTTTTTTGTTGTTTATCCTCCTGAATTTGGTCTAGCGCCAATTTAAGCAGCCATAACAGCGCCCCTTGTACTCTTTCCGTTGCCAGCAAACGCCGCGCTAAACCTTGTAACTCGGAAGGAGTCAACAGGGAACCCATAATTGTATCCGCTACCCGTTTCGCAAGCCGTGCTTGATTGCGAGGTATCAAACCAGGAGTAAAAGGTAACTGACGACCAGCAAAGTAAATTGGTTTATAAGGACGAAACAGCATTTTGATGGCTAAATCATTGGTGAAATAGCCAATAATGCTACCAGCGATCGGAGGAACAAAGAAAATCCAAATATTAGAAAAATCCACGCGCAAGTAAAGGTGACTGGGGACTGGTGATTGGGGACTGGGGGCTGGGGAGGTGGTGATTGGGGACACCGGAAGAGGGGGATAAGCTGATAACTGACAACTGTTCACTGCTAACTGCTAGTTCCCAATCCCTAATCCCTAATCCCTAATCCCTAATCGCCAATCCCCAACTACCATTTTACGCTTTTTTGAGGACGAGGATGCCCATCATCCCAGCCGCCAGTTTGTAGTGGGTTGCTTGAGCAAATCCTGCTTGACGAGCTAGTTTAACTTGTTCGCTACCTAGGGGAAATCGCTCTAAACTGGGAGCAATGTAGGCATAATCGTCTCGTAAACCTAATTTTTCAGCACTAGGAACTACAATTTTATCGAGATACCACTGCTGAAACTGTTGAAAAATAAGCTGACTGGGGCGATGGAAGTCGAGAATAGCAGCTTTGGCGCCACTTTTGAGAACTCGGTGTAACTCACTCAAACAGCGAGGAATATCGGTGACATTACGCAGTCCGTAGCCCATCGTCGCGCAGTCAAAAGTACAATTTGCAAAAGGAAGAGCCAACGCATCTGCTGCTATCCAACTAATATTAAGTCGAGGAGATTGAGTTATACTACGCTGACGAGCAATTTCGAGCAAATCTTCGGCAAAATCCACTCCAACTACCTTACCAGTTATTCCTACTTGCTTCGCTAAGAGCAAAGCTAAATCGCCGCTACCACAGCAAACATCTAAACCCACATCTCCAGGTTTCACCTCAGTCCACTTTACCGCCATCAGTTTCCAGACTCGATGCAATCCTAAACTCAGAGTATTATTTAGGCGATCGTATTCTGGGGCGATGCGGTTAAATAATTGTTTAATTTGTTCATCTTTCATAATTAAGTGATAAGGTGATAACTGGTAGATGCGGGTACTGTTAAATCAGTTAGAGATGCGCTTCGGCGTATCTCTACTGATAAGAGCGGGTACTGGTAATCGCTAAAGCTACCTGCTGTGCTGAGAGGTGAATTAATTTCAGTTCGTCTTCTTGCAATTTGGCTGGATGCAGCCATTGCAAAGACAACAGTGCCAGTAACTCTTCGCGATAGATAATCGGAATTACCAGATTGACTTTAATCCCAGAATTTTGATAATAATCTACTCCTTCTGGGGGAGGACTAGAAGCCGAACTTACCCAAGCTTGAGTTTGACGGGAAGCGATCGCTTCTGCGGCTAAGGGATCGTCAGCCAAGTGATTATCAATTTCGTCGCTAGTTTTATATGTCTGGCCAATGGCAGTTAATGTACCATCGGCGAACAAATTCAAGATACAGCCATCGCTACCAAAACTTTTCCCAAAAGCTGTAGCTATTGGTTTCAAAGAAGCTGCTACCGAATCAGAATTTTGGGCAACTTCGACAATTGCAGCTAAAAGTTCAGTTTGCGCCTCAGCCCGTTGTAATTCCTCAGTACGTTGTTTGAGAATTTCGTAAGTTTCCGCCGCGCGATCGACTACTGCTTTCAGTTCGTTTGGGTCCCAAGGTTTGGTAATGTACTTGTAGACCTGCCCGGAATTTATGGCTTCTACCAAATCTTCAACATCGGTAAAACCTGTGAGAATAATCCGTACTGTATCCGGAAACTCAGGCACAGTTTTGCTTAAAAATTCGGTTCCCTTCATCTCCGGCATTCGTTGATCGGAGATAATTACAGCAACTTCTCCTTCCTGGGAAAGAATTTCTAAGGCATTGACTCCACTGTCTGCCTTAAAAACTTGGAAGTTACGCCGAAAGGTACGATAAAGTAAATCCAGGTTATCTGGTTCGTCGTCTACTACCAACATTTTTGGTTTTTTTCGTCGTTCCATGCTTTTTAACTGACGGGTAATACTATCTATATTGGCAAAGGGATTATCCATAACAGCACAAAAAACCCATGAAGGAAAATTAAAGCTAGTTTGGTACTTGGGTAATAAGTTTAATCTCTATCTATACCATTTTATATTGAGCAACAAAGACTAAATTTGCCCATTTTTTTGTTGAGCTGATAAGCCTCCGGCATAGTTTTGCTTAACGCAGCGATAACGCTGATAAGGAACACCAAAGCGATAATAATCTGCTTGTTCAAGGGTACAACTGCTGTTACCTTCTAAGTCAAGCGTTTGGGGATAATCGTTTTGTTTGAGAGTGGGCGCAATTACCCACAATGATGCTGGAGAGGCGGAAATGTGAGATAGTTTCTGCCAAAGAGAATTATAGTCTTTATCTCGCTCTAAAAAAACTACAGAGGTATTTTTGACTGATGCGTCTAGTTTTTGCAAGGCGAGTGCATAACTTAATCCGAGAGCAAGATCGGGTTCGTCTTGGTAGGCGATCGCGAGGGCGATGGGGTTGGGGGAAGAGATCATTGTTTGGGCGACTTGTTGGGGATGGTACGGTTTTTGCAAGGCGAGGTTGAAAATCACGAAGATACTGCTAAAAAAGCCGACAAGTAAGATGACGAAGGTGGGATAATTGAACCAACGTTCGTTCTGACGGCTAAAACGCAGGGATTTGCTGGTATTGTTGGCCAGACAAGCTCCGAATAAGGTAATTAAGGCGGGATAGTAGAGAAAGTTATAGCGGGGTGCGACGGTGATGTCTTTACCCAGGAGGTAGACGATCGCTAACATTTCGAGCAGGACGAAGAAAATAAAGCAAGCGAGGACAAATGTACCTTCGCTGGTGTTGGACATTCGCGAGAGTTTTTTCCAGCCTGGGGAACTTTGAGCGATCGCCCAACCACCAAAAGCCAGCATTAATAAACCTAAGATAACTTGAATTGTTATGGGTTGTCCTTCTACTGGTAAGGCGATTACCATCAGTAGCCACGCGACGATAATTTGTAGTAAGGGGGCAATATTTGCTGGTGGAGGTAGCCAACTGGTTTTCGGGCTGCTGAAATGAGTTACTAAAATTGACCACCAAGGTAGATAACTGAGCATGACGATCGCGATCGCTAAACTAAAATAAATTAAAGTGCGTTTGGTTAGTTCTCGCTGCAAGCGATACATTACCACGACTAAAGTAGCAATTTGAGCGGTAAAGGCAAGCCAGCAAAAGTAATGGACGTAGCAAGCTAAACTATTAACGATCGCCCAAGCAATCCACACCGACAAATGCGATCGTCCTCGATCTAGGTCTTTGGTAATTTTTACCAATCCTACCAGTGCTAAGGTAATTAATAATACGGGTAAAGTGTAATGTCGTGCTTCTTGTCCCAAATATACGCCAAAAGGAGAAACTGCCATTAGTGCTGCCGCGACTAAGCCAGCGCCGCTAGAAAAAGCCAAGCGAGTGAGTAAATAAACCGCAGCGATCGCGACTACGCCAATTAAAGCTGGTAATGCTCGCAGTTTCCATACCCAGGGCAGTTGTACGGGATCTAGCCAAGCTAACCACTCGTGAGTTAAGCAAAAAAATAACGGTGGATGAGTCGAGTCAGTAGCGACTACTTGCGCTATTTCGCCACAACTTATTGAAGGGCGAAAGGCAAAAAAATCTTGTAATTTGGCGATCGAAAAGGCAACATTTACTGGAATATCTTCATAACCCCTTCCCTGACTTACTAAAGCCGTGACAACTTCATCAAGCCAAAGCGGTTTGTAGTCTAGCTGCCAAAACCGCAGCATCGCACCCAAAATAATAATTACCCCTAAGACCAGATAATGCACGAGTTTTCCCAATTTACCATCCAAAATGGAAAAAGAAAGTTGTTCCTTTCTCAATTAAACGATGCCCACAGACAGTAACGCAAATTCAACTTCTTCAGTGACTCCAGAAATTAGCCCGTCGGAATATTTGGCTTTGCGAGAGCAAGCTTGGCAAAGATTACGCGGTGGTTTGCGACCGGGACAGCAAACTATGGCAGACTGGCAAAGTGGCGTAATGGCTGTTTCGGCGGTTCCCGGTGCGGGTAAATCTCACAGTTTGGCGGTAGCTGCCGCCGCAGCGATCGCTAATCATCGTCTCGATCCAAAACGTCAATTAGTTGTGGTAACATTTACTCGCTCGGCTGCGGCTAGTATTAAACAAAAAATTAAACAGTGTCTCCAAGATTTATTTCTCCCACCTGGGGGCTTTGTGGTTCATACTCTCCACGGTTTAGCTTGGACGATCGCTTTTCGTCATCCCGATTTATCGGGACTTAATCTCGAGACGACGACAATTGTTACTCCTAATCAAAGTCATCGCTTGCTCAAAGCTACTGTTGAACAGTGGATCGCTAGTCATCCCCGACGCTATCAAATTTTACTTGCTGGCGTCCAATTTGATGGGGAAGAAACTGAGCGTTTGCGCCGTCAATCGGTCCTGCGGACTGAGGTGTTACCTAGTTTAGCAAGTACGGCGATCGGCGAAGCGAAATCTTCTGGTTTGTTACCTGAAGATTTACACGATCTTGCTCAACAAACTACTGAGGAATATCAAATTTTAGCTTGTGCGGCGGGTTTATACGATCGCTATCAAAAGTTAATGGCGGCTCGCAATTTTATTGATTATGACGATCTGATTCTCGCCGCTTTGCGGGTTCTCGAGCGCGAGAAAATTTGCCAACTTTGGCAAAAGCAAGTTTTTGCCGTGTTTGAAGATGAAGCCCAAGATTCTTCTCCTTTGCAAGAAAGGTTACTGAAAATTTTGGCGATCGCTCCCGATAATCCTCATTTACCACCAAATCTGGTTCGCGTTGGCGATCCCAATCAAGCTATTAATTCGACTTTTACTCCGGCTGACCCCATTTACTTTAATTGGTTCTGCCAGACTTGCCAAGAACAAGGTCGTTTAGCCACAATGGACCGAGCTGGACGTAGCAGTCAAGTTATTATTCAAGCGGCTAATTATAGTCTTAATTGGGTTAATCGTAACTGGGAAAAATTGAATACAACGGCTCCTGTTGCCCCGGAAACAAGCAGAAAACCTTCTCAACCCCAAAAACCTCATGAATTACCTTTTCGCCCGCAAAACATTCGTCTTGTCGATCCTGGCGATCCGCAACCTGACGCAAATCCGACTCCTGTTGGTCAAGGTTTAGAACTTTATACACCTGAAGATATTTATGAAACAGTAAAATTAATTGGCGAGCGAATTTATCAATTATTTCAGGAAAATCCCGCTCGCAATGCTGCCGTTTTAGTTAGAGAAAATCGTCAAGGTAGTTTTGTTGCTCGACAACTAGAATATCTACAACGAGAACATAAAATTAAAGTTTATGAAGTTGGCGAAGTCGAACGTCATTCGCATATTCCTGGCGAAATTCTCAAGCTTTTACAATTTATCGATCGCCCTCACTCACCAGATAATTTAAAAGCTGCTTTAGAAGTTCTCCAAAACCGCAATCTGATTCCTACTCAAGACTTAAACGAACTGGCTACTTTCCCAGAACAATTTTTGTATCCTTCTCCCTTAGATCCCCCGCAAAAAAATAAAGTAAAAAAAGCACGAGAACTCGCTTGTCATCTCCTCAATGCTCGTTTAGAGTTACCCGATTTTCAGTTAATTTCTTTTCTGGGAATGACTTTAAATTACACGGGTTCGGAACTGGCTACCGTGCAAAAGTTAGCTGAACGAGTAGCAAGACAAACTTTTAATAATTCTTCCTTAAAATCTACCCTTGACGCTTTACAAGAAATTGTCAATTCCGAACGTTTTGAAGGGGTAGAAGAAGATTCTGACGATCGCTACACTGCTCCCGGTCAATTAACAATTATCACGATGCACAAAGCTAAGGGACTCGATTGGGATTATGTTTTTCTCCCATTTTTACATGAAGATACAATTCCTGGTAAGCCTTGGGTTCCCACGGGAGCGAAGTTTTTAGGCGATTTTACTTTAGCAGAAGTTGCTCGCGTACAAATTCGTATGGCGATTCACTCTCAGTATCGGGGTTTACCTGTTCCTAATTTACCCCAACCTCTAGATGCTTGGTCAGAAGCAGCTAAGTTGAAAAAAGCAGAAGAGTTTCGCTTGCTTTACGTCGCAATGACTAGAGCAAAACGTTTATTATGGATTTCAGCAGCGAAAAAAGCTCCTTTTACTTGGAATACTTTTGTTGGCGATCGCACTGATAATTTACATCTTAAAAAGCCTTGTCCGATTATTTTCGCTCTCCAAGCTTTATTAACGCGATCGCGCTGAAAACTCCAACTCCCAATCGCTAAGATAATAATCGCACAAGTAAGATCGCGATCGCTATGAATTCAAGTTCTGTTTTAGGTAGGAAAAATCATCACTCTGGGGAGTCTCACTCAGATTCGAGTAAATTTAATTGGACAATAGAAGATAGCGAGAAACTCTATCGCATCGCTAGTTGGGGAGAACCTTATTTTTCGATTAATGCTGCGGGTCATGTTACTGTTTCTCCTCAAGGCGATCGCGGTGGTTCTCTGGATTTGTTAGAGTTGGTGGAAGCGTTGAAATTGCGTAATGTGGGGCTACCGTTACTAATTCGTTTTTCCGATATTCTCGCCGATCGCATTGAACGTTTGCACGCTTGTTTTGCTAAGGCGATCGCCCGTTATAATTATCCGGGTACTTATCGTGGCGTGTATCCGGTCAAATGTAACCAGCATCGCCATTTACTCGAAGCTTTGGTCGAATTTGGCAAACCGTATCAATTTGGCGTTGAAGCGGGTTCTAAGCCCGAATTAGCGATCGCTTTAGCGACTCTGGAACCTGTCTCTAATTATCTGGATAACTCACCTAATACTTTACTGATTTGCAACGGCTACAAAGACCGAGAATACATCGAAACGGCATTATTAGCGACGCGGTTGGGACACTTCCCAGTAATTGTCATCGAACAGTTAGAAGAATTACCCCTAGTGATTGACATAGCCCAAAAATTATGTATCAATCCAGTATTAGGCGTGAGAGCGAAACTGAGTACCCAAGGGACAGGTAGATGGGGAAAATCTAGTGGCGATCGCGCTAAATTTGGTTTAACGATTCCCCAAATTTTGTCAGTTGTCAATCAACTCGCAGCCGCCGAAATGTTAAACTGCTTGCAATTACTACACTTTCACATCGGTTCGCAAATTTCCAACATCAGCGTCATCAAAGATGCAATTCGCGAAGCAAGTCAAATTTACGTCCAACTAACAAAATTAGGCGCAAAAATGCAATATCTTGATGTTGGTGGTGGATTAGGAGTTGACTACGACGGCTCAAAAACCAACTTCCACGCCTCAAAAAACTACAATATGCAAAACTACGCTAACGATATTGTCGCCGAAGTCAAAGAAGCTTGTGAAGAAACACAAATAGCCGCACCTGTGTTAATAAGTGAAAGTGGAAGAGCGATCGCATCTCATCAATCTGTACTTATTTTCGATGTTCTCGGTACCAATGACGTACCCTCTCAACCACCGCAACCCATCGCAGAAAAAGAACATCTCATCATTCGCAATCTTTGGGAAACCTACACCGCAATTAACTCAGAAAACTACCAAGAAGCTTATCACGACGCAATTCAATTCAAAGAAGAAGCCATCAGCCTATTTAATTTCGGCTATCTGAGTTTAGCAGAACGAGCCAGGGCAGAACAGTTATACTGGGCTTGTTGTCAGCAAATTCTCGAAATCAGTCGTCAACAAGAATACGTTCCCGACGACTTGGAAGACCTAGAAAAAATTATGGCATCAATTTACTACATTAACCTTTCCGTCTTCCAATCCGCACCCGATACCTGGGCGATCGATCAACTCTTTCCCATCATGCCCATTCATCGACTCAATGAAGAACCTACCCAAAGAGGGATTTTAGCAGACCTTACTTGCGATAGCGACGGCAAAATCGACCAATTTATCGACCTTCGAGACATCAAAGACATTTTAGAACTGCATCCGCTTGTCAATAAATCCGAGACAAAACCAGAAACAGTTTCAGCTTCTCCCTCTAAACAACCTTACTACCTCGGAATGTTTCTTGTCGGCGCATACCAAGAAATCATGGGTAACTTACACAACCTCTTTGGTGATACCAACGCCGTTCATATCAGTATGACACCCAAAGGATATCAAATCGAGCATCTTGTCAAGGGAGATACAGTTGCAGAAGTCTTAGGCTACGTTCAATATAACGCCGAAGACCTATTAGAGCGAATTCGTCGCCGAACCGAACAAGCTTTACAAGAAAATCGGATTACAATTGCAGAATCCCAGCGTTTGCTACAAAACTACGAACGCAGTTTAAATAACTACACTTATCTTAGTTCTTAGGGGACTGGGGACTGGGTTCAGTTATCAGTGAACAGTTATCAGTTACCAGTGAACAGTTTATCTCCTAATTCCTCCTTGTCTCCCTTGTCCTCCCTCCCTCTTCCCAATCCCTAATTCCTAATCCCCAGTCACCAGTCCCCATGATTAGCATTTTTGTCCGAGGGGAAGGTAAAGTAGGTAACAGCATTTAGTCAAAAAAGGGGTAGATATGGCTTTCAATGTTACATACAACGGTTTTACTCCGGAAGCCCAAACTGCTTTTCAATTTGCTGTTGATGTCTGGAATGAACTTATCGACACTCCTATCCCAGTTAACATCGAAGCTAACTGGACATCTCTAGGAGGCGCTCTCGGTGCAGCAAATCCTACTACAGTACATCTTAACTTTCCGAATACCCCACAGGCGAATATTGTCTATCCTGTGGCGTTAGCTAACCAGTTCGCTAAGAGCGATATTAATGGTACAACTGCGGAAATTCAAGCTAATTTTGACAAAAATGCGAATTGGTATTTGGGGACTGATGGAAATTCTAACTCAAATCAATTTGATTTTGTGACTATTGTTATCCACGAACTTGCTCACAGTCTCGGATTTAGCGATACTTTAGAATACAGCCAAGGTGAAGGAAGGTGGTTGAATTTTCGACCTTTTGTTTTCGATCCTTTTGTGGTCAATGGTTCTCAAGAAAAGTTAATTGATACTAATTTATTTCCTAATCCTTCATCACAATTGGGTTCACAATTGGTAAGCGATGATGTATTTTTTAACGGATTTTATGCAGTAAATAATAATAACGGTTTACCTGTTAAGTTATATGCACCGACGATTTGGGAAGAAGGTTCGAGTATCGGACATTTAGATGAAAATACTTTCCCTACAGGTACTCCGGATGCTTTGATGACTCCTTTTGTTGCTCCGGGAGAAGTAATTCATCAACCGAGTCCGCTTACTTTAGCTATTTTAAAAGATTTGGGTTGGAAAATAAATTTACCGGAGTTAACTCTGGGGAATGTTGTTTTTCGTGAGGGAGAAGATAATCCTGATTTTGCGGAGTTTACGGTCAATCTTTCTCAATCTAGCACTGAAGAGGTGACGGTAGAATACGCTACGGTTGATAATACGGCGATCGCTGGTACTGATTACACTAACACGAGTGGTACTTTAGTTTTCAATCCGGGTGAAATTAGAAAAATTATTGCTGTCGAAGTTGATGCAGAAGCTTTCACAGCAAATAAAAGCTTTAGTCTCAATCTTAGCAGTCCTAGTAATGCACTAATTGGGAATTATCAAACTCAGGCTAGCATAAGCGATCGCCCAACACCAAATACCGATTCCGATCTTTTAATCTCGATCGCTGATATTATTGTTACTGAGGGTAATAATGGCGTTACTAGTGCTAATTTTACGGTTAGTTTAAATCTTCCTAGTGAGGAAACTGTCACTGTTGCTTATACTACTGCTGATGATACCGCGACGACACAAGACAATGATTATCTCCCCACAAGAGGAAATCTGACTTTTAATCCGGGTGAAACTAGCAAAATTATTGCGGTGGAAGTAACGGGAGATACGGTAAGTGAAAGTAATGAAACTTTTAAAGTCGATCTGAATAATCCGAGTAATGCTAATCTAGGTAAAGAAACGGCGATCGCTACTATCTCAGATGATGATAACACTCCTCGTCTGGCTGTGAGCGATGTGCAAGTTACGGAAGGAGATAGCAATTCTACTGCGGAATTTACCCTGAATCTTTCTACAGCTAGCACTGAACCTGTAAGAGTAGAATACGCTACTGCTGACGATACTGCTACTGCTAATAATGACTATCTTGCTGTTAGAGATACTTTAATTTTTGCTCCTGGTGAAACTAGCAAAACTGTAGCGGTAGAAATTGTTAACGATACTCAGCAAGAAACTAGTGAAACTTTTAACTTGAATATCCTTAGTTTCACTAATTCTTTACTGGCAGATCGTCAAGGAATTGCGACGATTACTGATGATGACGAAGGAAGCTTACCCAGGATTTCGATTAACGATCTTACGGTCAATGAGGGTAATGATGGCACAAATACAGCCAGCTTTACTGTTAATTTAGATACAGTTAGTAATGAAACTGTTACCGTTGAATATGAAACTGCGGACGAAACTGCGATCGCTTCAGAAGATTATACTGCGATCGCGGCGACACTAACCTTCAATCCCGGAGAAACTAGCCAGACAATCGACGTAGAAACCCTCGCTGACAATATACCAGAAGCAGACGAAACTTTCTCAGTTAATTTGAGTAACGCTACTAATGCTACCATTGGCGATCGCCGGGGACAAGCTACCATTACGAATGACGATCGCTTAATTCCACCTTCGTTGTCAATTAACGAAATTCGCGTTATTGAAGGAGATGATGGTACAACTCTGGCTACTTTTACAGTAATGCTTTCTGAACCTACTTTTGATGATGTAGTTGTCGAATATTCTACCATCGATTCCACCGCCACCAGGAATGAAAATGATTATACCCCAGTGTTAGGCAGTTTGCGTTTTAAGTCTGGAGAAACCACGAAAACTATTACCGTAGAAGTTACGGGAGATACTGCGGTTGAAGATGACGAAACTTTCTTTGTTAACTTAAATAATCCTGTTAACGCTTTTGTGGCTGCAAGTCAAGGAAAAGCGACAATTGTTAATGATGATGCACCAGCTTTATCAATTAATAATGTGACTATTTCGGAAGCAGATAATCAAGTAGCTACAGCAACTTTTACCGTCAATCTTAACCAAATTAGCACTGAAGAAGTTAGGGTAGAATATGCCACTGCTGATGGCACAGCTACGACTAATAATGATTATACGCCCACAGCCGGAACAATTACCTTTAATCCGGGGGAAACTAGCAAAACCATTGCGGTGGAAGTTAGAGGAGATAATCTTGTTGATGCAGAAGAAACTTTCTTCGTTAACTTAAGAAATTCAGTTAATGCTAATATCGCTGCAAGTCAAGGAAAAGCGACAATTGTTAACAATGAAATCGAACGATTAGCACCTGCTAATTTAAACAAAACTGAAGACAATATTTTCTTAATTACCGAATCATCCCAACCCGCTCAACTGTTGTTTACACTCCAAGAACGTAATGCTAGTTTAGTAAGTGAAATTGGCGTTTTCGCGGTAGATGATAACTTAGGAACTATTGATAATTTACAACCCGAAGATTCTGGATATTTAGCAGCAGCTTTAAAACGTTCCCAGGTAATATTTTCAGCCCTTCCCGACACAACTTTAGGTGAGTTAATTTCTGCACGTCAAATCCAGTTTGAACCAGGAGAAAAATTAGTTTTCTACTTAGTGCAAAATAGTACCACAGAAACCGTATTAGCTGACATAGAAGCGGGCAAAAATCCACCGCAAGTTTTATTTGCGACCCCTTCAGCAAATGGAGAAAATTATAACTACCTCCAAGCAACCAAAGCTGATAGTAATACTTACAACTTAGCTTGGGAAGATTTAGTTGGTGGTGGCGATGAAGATTATAACGATATTATTATGAGTGTCGAAATAACTAATAATAATAGTTTGGCACCTTTGGGAACAGAATTACAAGGAAAACGAGAATTAGTCGATTTACGGAATGTAGGAGAAATCTCAGTAGGATTTACAGTGAATAGCGAAGCAAGCTTTGATAATTACGTGGGATTTTATAGAATTGATGATGAAGACGGTAGCATCGGCGACCTGAAACCAGGAGATCCCGGATATGCAGCCGCAGCGATCGCCGAACGTAGTGTAGTAAACTTTGACCGTAACGGCACATCCGCAGTCTTGCTCGAAGGACTACTCGCACCTTATTTAATCGCTGACGGCTCAACAGCAGAATTTTTGGCAGAAAATCCCGAAAATCAATTAGATGGCGCACCAATGGCATATTTTGCCTATCTGGAAGCCAATCCCCAAGGAATAGATCGCGTGCGCCTCTTAGGAGATAATACCTTTAGCTTTGAGGATTTACCAGGAGGCGGCGATCGCGATTATGAAGATATGGTTGTTCAACTGAAAATTGGTTAAAAATAAAAAAAAGTGCGAAATCTGGTAATCGAGGCGATGAAGAATTAAGTTAGAGTGAGATGTGACTAGTGCTTCCAGGCAACTAGCTGAACGCTCAAAGTTATGTAAATTTTACTCACTCAAATTCCATCTTGGCACTAAAATAAGTCAACCTTAAGTATATTAGTTCTAAAATATGTGCCGGAAGCTACCCACAATATTAAGCGAATGTCTCTAACCAATGAGTGCAGTTCTAGAACTAGAAAACGACAAATTGCTGTTATACTATTACTCATCAGAGTTACATAACAAAGTACATAAGGATTGAGTAATAGATGAGTAAGACAATGAAACCTTCAGAAGCCTGGAAGGACGGTAGTTACAAGATTCCTCACCTCGTAGCAGAAGCTAATGAACGACTCACCCAGATAGGTAAATATGGCAGCACAGCGAAGCTAGTTATCAAGAACAGAACTCTGCAAATTCAATTCAGCCATCCAACCCTGTTAGGGTCAAACGGCAAAGCTAAACGAATGTCAGTCACGAATAGCTGGGGGGGTGCTAACCAAGCAATCAACACACGCCATCTGGTAGAAGCCGAATCAGTAGCCACAAAAATCACCCAAGCCTTAACATCAGGCACCTATAGCGACGAATGGAAAGACGAGTTAATCGGACGTAAACCGAAGCAGCGTCAACAATCTCCAGCAGTACAGTCGGTAAAAGAGGTAAAAGACAAAGTGACATTTCATGACGCCTGGGAGGTAATTAATAACGACTGGGAGGGACGCAAAGATAAGCTCAAAAATCCACATAATAGTTTTGTGAAAAATTTTCGACTATTTGAGATATGGAAAGGAAACGAAAATGAAATCACACTAAAATCTTTGCAGCAATGGGCAGAAGATACTGGAATACAAAACAGCGTGAAAGAATTACATTTCGGAGTGCTGAGCCGAGTTCTACCTTTGCTCGAACTGCCTGCAAAATTCACAATTTGGGTTGAGAAAGAAAGAAGGAATTTTACCATTAAGAAGAACAAAGACTACCTGCCAAATGATAAAGAAATAGAAACTACTTGGGAGAAAATATGGAATAAAGACGTGATAAATCCCTTCAGAAAAATTGACGGAATAAATAATTCCCGTAACCTTCGTCTCTACGGTATCCTTGCCATATATGGGTTGCGAATACACGAAGCCTTCTCAATTATGAATTGGGATAGTCCAGTCATCATCCGAAACGGGGAATTTATCGTAATAAATAATGACGATGAAGACGACCCTACCGAAACTATCAAATACCAAGGTAATGATAGGCTAATTCCTGCTATCAATGACCCGAACAACACCGAGAAAATCCTAGTAATTGAGAAAGGTAAAACAGGTAAACGTTTAGCACTACCATTCATGCCTAAAGGTAAGAATTGGTTTGAGACTTTCGACTTAGTTAACCAACCGTTTAACGAGGTTCTACCTCAAAACAAAGAACCACTCAAAAAGACAAAAGCTGGCTACAGGGGGTCTCAGTCATTCATCACTTGGCTGGGCAGAAGAAACATTGCCTTCACCTCCCACAAACTACGTCATGCTACTAACATCCGTATGCACCAAGCAGGATTAAACCACCTAGCAATCGCTAACAGCTTAGGTCACACTGTGGCAATGAATCAAAGCACTTACCTACGTTATCAAGGTCAAGAAAGTAAGCTAGAGGGGTTACAATCTGCATTAAATGACCTAAGAGGTAAACAGAATGAAATAGATACCTTAAAAGCCGAATTAGCCGCAGCAAAGGCGGAAATTGAACGGCTCAAACTACAACTACAACGCTACGAATTAGAAGAAAACTATCAACGTGGTAAGATGTAATCAGAAGGAAAACTGACAGATAAAAACGCAACATTGGGAAGGGAGGCAAAAAGCCCCCTTTTTTATCTAATCACTCGCC